>JALAHE010000033.1 GCA_022712075.1 Galactobacter sp. | reverse complement strand
GTGCTCGGCAGCATCGCGATCGACCGCTGGATCGATCGGCCGATCCAGCGAGGGCTCAGGCGCGCCTTCGCGAAGAGGGAGCCCGCGCTGCGGTAGGCTTGACCCCGCTGCCCGACGGGCGGCGACGCCGGCCGGATTGGCGGAATTGGCAGACGCGGCGCACTCAAAATGCGTTGTCGAAAGACGTGCGGGCTCGAGTCCCGCATCCGGCACCGGAGCCCTTGCTCCGCGGCGGACTGCGACTCCGCCACTTTTATCCCGACGACTTGCCGGGTCTCAGCGTACTTTGACAGCTGATGTCCTAAAATGGACCTCGTGAATGAGCAGAGCAGCGCACAGAGTGCTCCGCGGCGCGTCGTCGTCGCAGAAGACGAAACGCTCATCCGCCTCGACATCCTCGAGATGCTGGAGCAGGAGGGCTGCGAGGTGGTGGCGCAGGCGGCCAACGGCGAGCAGGCCGTGGCTCTGGCCAAGGAGCACCGCCCCGACCTCGTCCTCATGGACGTCAAGATGCCCATCATGGACGGCATCACCGCGGCGGCCGCCCTGAGCGCCGATCGCATCGCCCCCGTGGTGCTCCTGACGGCCTTCAGCCAGCGCGAGCTCGTGGAGCGCGCCCAGGAGGCCGGCGCCATGGCCTACGTGGTCAAGCCCTTCACGCAGGCCGACCTGATCCCGGCGATCGAGATCGCCATTTCGCGCGGCGAACAGATCGCCGCGCTGGCCAACGAGATCAGCGATCTGCAGGAACAGTTCGAGACCCGCAAGCTCGTCGACCGCGCCAAGGCCCGCCTCATGTCCTCGCTCGGCTTGACCGAGCCCGACGCCTTCCGCTGGATCCAGAAGACGTCGATGGACCGCCGCCTGTCCATGCGCGAGGTGGCCGACGCCGTGTTGGATCAGATCCAGCCCAAGTAACGCTTCAGGCACCCGCCCCACGGCGGCCCCACCTACCGGTGGGGCCGCCGGCGGGCTGAGTGAGGCGACGGCGCGGCGGCGCTGGCCCGGCACGACGACGCCCCCTTGCCGCGCGTGGAGCGCGTCAAGGGGGCGTCGGGGCCGGGTATCGGCCGGCTGGGGCCTCAGCCTTCGTTCATGCGGCGGACGATGTCCTCTGCTGCCTGCTCGCGGGTCCGCCAGGGGCGGATCTCCTCGTGGCGGGCCTCGTTGCGCTCACCGGCCGGGCCACCCTCGAGGATGTCGCCGATGCGGTGCACGCGCAGGGAGTTCGTCGAGCCGGCCTTGCCTGGCGGCGAGCCCGAGACGACGAGCACGAGGTCGTCGTTCTCCACGAGGCCGTCGGCCAGGAGCAGCTCCTCGACCTGCTGGCTCATCTTGTCCGTGTGGTCGACGAACTCGACGAGCTTGGGCGTGATGCCCCAGAACAGGCACATGTAGTTCACGGTCTGCTTGTTCGAGGTGAAGCCGAACATCGGGGTCGCCGGTCGCATGCGCGAGAGGCGGCGGGCCGAGTCGCCCGTCTGGGTGAAGCCAACGATGTACTTGGCTCCCACCTCCTGCGCCACCTCGACGGCCGCGCGGGTCACCGCACCGCCGCGCGTGCGCGGGCGGGCCAGCAGGGCCGGGATGCGGGTCAGGCCGTGCTCCTCCGTGGAGGAGATGATGCGGGCCATCGTCTTGATGGCGCCGATCGCGTACTTGCCAACACTCGTCTCGCCCGAGAGCATGACGGCGTCCGCGCCGTCGAGGACGGCGTTGGCGCAGTCGGAGGTCTCGGCGCGGGTGGGCGTCGGGGCCTCGATCATGGACTCGAGCACCTGCGTCGCGACGATGACGGGCTTGGCCCAGCGGCGGGCCAGCTCCACGGCGCGCTTCTGCACGATCGGTACGTCCTCGAGCGGCAGCTCGACGCCCAGATCGCCACGGGCGACCATGATCGCGTCGAACGCGTCGATGATCACCTCGAGGGGCTCCACGGCCTGCGGCGTCTCGATCTAGGCGATCGCCGGGGCGCGTCTTCCCTCCTCGTCCATGTGGGGGTGCACGCGGTCGATGTCGTCGGCGCGGCGGACGAAGGACAGGGCGACCATGTCGACGCCGGCGCGCAGCGCCCAGCGAAGATCGTCCTCGTCCTTGTCGCTCAGGGCGGGGACGTTCACGGCCACGCCGGGCAGGTTGATGCCCTTGTGGTCGGAGACCTCGCCGCCCACGACGACCTCGGTCACGACGTCGGTGTCGGTGACGGACAGGGCACGCAGGCGCACCTTGCCGTCGTTGATCAGGAGGGTGTCCCCCGCGGCGACATCGCCCGGGAGGCCCTTGAAGGTGGTGCCGCACTCGTGTGCGTCACCCGGGACGTCGCGCGTGGTGATCGTGAAACGATCACCCTCCGCGAGGACGTGCGGGCCGTCTGCGAACTTCTCCAGGCGGATCTTGGGGCCCTGCAGATCGGCAAAAACGCCGATCGCCTTGCCCAGATCGCTGGAGGCCTGCCGCAGGTTGGCCAGAATGTTTGCGTGCGTCGCGTGGTCGCCGTGACTCATGTTGAGTCGGGCCACATCCATGCCAGCCTCAATCGCCTCCCTGGCCTTGTCCAGGGTGGCGATGGCGGGTCCGAACGTGACGACGATTTTGGCTCGTCTCACCGGTGGCTGCCTCTTTCGTACTCGATGGCATGCTTAAAAAGGGGCGACGTCCTCGGCGCTCCGTTCGGGTGATGGCCGACGTTCCTACCTTGTGTCGACCATCACCCACCTTACTACCTACGCGAGCGAGAATCCGCGATCGGTGGGTCGAACGGGGTCGGGAAGCGCCTCGCCACCCAGGAAGCGCTGCGCGGCGGCCGCCGCCGAACGCCCTTCGGCAATGGCCCACACGATGAGCGAGGCGCCGCGACCGGCGTCGCCCGCCACGAACACGCCGGGCGCGGTGGCGAACTCCGCGTCGCGCGCAAAGAGACCGCGCTGCGGCTCGCCGAGGGCCAGCTGCTCCCCCGCCTGCTCCGTCTCGGCGCCGGTGAAGCCGAGGGCCAGGAGCACCAGGTCGGCCTGGATGATGCGCTCGGTGCCGGCCTTGGGCAGGCGGCCCTCCGGCGTGTACTCGGTCTCGGCGACCTTGAGCCCCGTGAGCGCGCCGCCCTCCCCCACGAATTCGACGGTGGAGGCGAGGTATGTCCGCTCGCCGCCCTCCTCGTGCGCCGAGGCGACCTCGAAGAGCGCGGGGTGCAGCGGCCACGGCTGCGAGTTGGGGCGCTCGCTCGGCGGCTGCTTGCCGATCGCGAGCGTCGTGACCGACGCTGCGCCCTGGCGGTGGGCCGTGCCAATGCAATCGGCGCCCGTGTCGCCGCCGCCGAGGATGACGACATGCTTGCCCTTGGCATCGATCTGGCCGGGCACGTCCTGCCCGTCCACCACGCGGTTGGCCTGCACGAGGTACTCCATGGCCTGGTGCACGCCGGCCAGCTCGCGCCCGGGGATCGGCAGCTCTCGCCCCACGGGCGCACCCGTTGCGACGATCACGGCGTCGTAGCGCCGGCGCAGCTCGTCCCAGCTGATGTCGGTGCCGACGCTGACCCCCGTGCGGAAGCGGGTGCCCTCGGCCTCCATCTGGGCGATGCGGGCGCCGAGGATCTCCTTCTCCAGCTTGTAGTCCGGGATGCCGTAGCGCAGCAGGCCGCCGATCTTGTCGTCGCGCTCGAACACGGCGACCGTGTGGCCGGCGCGGGTCAGCTGCTGCGCAGCGGCCAGGCCGGCGGGGCCGGAGCCCACGACCGCGATGGTGTGCTCAGTGAGCCGCAGCGGCGGCTGGGGCTCCACGCCCTCCCCCGCCAGGGCAGCCTCGGCGATGGAGACCTCCACCTGCTTGATCGTGACGGCCGGCTGGTTGATGCCGAGCACGCAGGAGGACTCGCAAGGGGCCGGGCAGAGCCGCCCCGTCAGCTCGGGGAAGTTGTTGGTCGCCTGCAGGCGATCCACCGCCTCCTCCATGCGGCCACGCCACACGAGGTCGTTGAACTCGGGGATGAGGTTGCCGAGCGGGCAACCCGAGTGGCAGAACGGCACGCCACAGTCCATGCAACGGCCGGCCTGCGCCTTGACGACGCGCGGGTCCGGCTTCTCATAGACGTCCTTGAAGTCCAGCAGGCGCACCGGAACGGGCCGGCGGGCCTGGGTCTGGCGTTCACGGGTGTTCAGGAATCCACGGGGATCAGCCACGGGTCGCCTCCAGGATGCGCTCCCAGGCGGCCTCGCCGTCCGGGTCAAGTCCGTCCGCGACCGCCAGCTCGCGCGTGCGGAGCACGGCGGCGTAGTGGCGCGGCATGATTTTGGTGATGCGGGCGGCCGTGTCCTGGAAGTCCAGGAGCAGGCGGGCCGCGACGTCGGAACCGGTCTCCTCGCCGTGGCGCGTGAGCAGCTCACGCACCAGCTCGGCGTCCTCGGTCGGCAGCGCCGTGACGAGCAGCTCGCCCTCGGCGGCCTGCGCGTTGAGGCGGCTGCGGTCGAGGTCGAGCACGTAGGCGACGCCGCCGGACATGCCGGCCGCGAGGTTGCGGCCGACCGGGCCGAGGATGAGGGCGGTGCCGCCCGTCATGTACTCGAGGCCGTGGTCGCCGATGCCCTCGACGACCGCCGTGGCACCGGAGTTGCGCACGAGGAAGCGCTCGCCCACGTGTCCGCGCAGGAACATCTCGCCGGAGGTCGCGCCGTAGCCGACCACATTGCCTGCCACGACGTTGTCCTCGGCCACAAAGACCGCGTCACGGCCGGGCCGCACGATCACGCGGCCGCCGGAGAGGCCCTTGCCCGCGTAGTCGTTGGACTCGCCGAAGAGGCGAAGCGTGATGCCCTCGGGCATGAACGCACCCAGCGACTGACCTGCCGCACCGGACAGGGTGACGTCGATCGTGTCGGGGGCCAGGGTGTCGACACCGAACGTCTTCGTCACGATGTGGCCGAGCATGGTGCCCACGCTGCGGTCGGTGTTGACGACATCCAGGGCGATGCGCACCGGCTCGCGGCGCTCGAGCGCGTCGGCGCTGAGCTCGATGAGGCGGTGGTCGAAGTGCGCCTCGAGCTCGTGCTGCTGTTGCGTCGAGTTGTACAGCGTGCCGCCGCGCGGGCGCTCGTACTCGCCGAACAGGCCGGAGAGGTCGAGGCCGTCGCTCTTCCAGTGGTGAATGGCGCGGTCGGTCTCCAGGAGCTCGGCGTGGCCGACGGCCTCCTGGATGCTGCGGAAGCCGAGCTGGGCCAGCAGCTCGCGCACCTCTTGGGCGAGGTACTCGAAGAACGTCACGACAAACTCGGGCTTGCCGGTGAAACGCGAGCGCAGCTCGGGGTTCTGCGTCGCCACGCCAACGGGGCACGTGTCCAGGTGGCACACACGCATGAGGATGCAGCCCTGCACCACGAGCGGGGCCGTGGCGAAGCCGAATTCCTCTGCACCCAGCAGCGCGGCGATCAGCACATCGCGGCCGGTCTTGAGCTGACCATCGGCCTGCACCACCACGCGATCACGCAGGCCGTTGAGCAGCAGCGTCTGCTGCGCCTCGGCGAGGCCGAGCTCCCAGGGGGCGCCGGCGTGCTTGAGCGAGTTGAGCGGGCTGGCGCCGGTGCCGCCGTCGTGGCCTGAGATGAGTACGACGTCGGCCTTGGCCTTGGTCACGCCGGCCGCCACGGTGCCAATCCCGACCTCGGAGACGAGCTTCACGTGGACGCGGGCGCTCGGGTTGGCGCGCTTCGCGTCGTAGATCAGCTGGGCCAGGTCCTCGATCGAGTAGATGTCGTGGTGCGGAGGCGGGGAGATGAGCCCCACCCCGGGGGTGGAGTGGCGGGTCTTGGCGACCCAGGGGTACATCTTCTGGGCCATGAGCTGGCCGCCCTCGCCGGGCTTGGCTCCCTGGGCCATCTTGATCTGGATGTCGTCGGCGTTCGTGAGGTACAGGCTCGTGACGCCGAAGCGGCCCGAAGCGATCTGCTTCACAGCGCTGCGGCGCTCCGGATCCAGGAGGCGATCAACATCCTCGCCGCCCTCGCCCGTGTTCGACTTTCCGCCCAGGCGATTCATGGCGATCGCGAGGGACTCGTGGGCCTCCTGGGAAATGGAGCCGTAGCTCATGGCGCCCGTGGAGAAGCGCTTGACGATCTCGGAGATGGGCTCCACCTCGTCGATGCTGATGGGCTCGCGGTCCTCCGTCTTGAAGCGGAAGAGGCCGCGCAGGGTCTTCAGTTCCTCGGCCTGCGCATCGACCCGCGAGGTGTACTCGCGGAAGATGTCGTAGCGGCGCTCGCGCGTGGCGTGCTGAAGCTTGAAGACCGTCTCGGGGTCGAAGAGGTGCGGCGGGCCCTCGCGGCGCCACTGGTACTCGCCGCCCGTCTCGAGGCTGCGGTGCGGGTCGGAGTTGCCGTCGCTCGGGTAGGCCGAGGCGTGGCGCTGGCGGGTCTCCTCGGCGATCACGTCGAGGCCCACGCCTCCCATCTGGGTTGCCGTGCCGGCGAAGTAGGCATCGACGACGGGCTTGCCGAGGCCCAGCGCCTCGAAGGTCTGCGCTCCGCAGTACGAGGACACCGTCGAGATGCCCATCTTGGACATGATCTTCAGCACGCCCTTGCCGAGGCCCTTGATGAGGTTCTTGGCGGCCTGCTCGGGCGCCAGCCCTGGCAGCACCTCCGTCCGGGCCAGGTGCTCCACGGTCTCGAGGGCAAGGTAGGGGTTCACCGCGGTGGCGCCGAAGCCGATGAGGGCCGCGACGTGGTGCACCTCGCGGACGTCGCCGGCCTCCACGAGCAGGGAGGTGCGCACGCGGTTGGCGGCGCGCAGCAGGTGGTGGTGCACGGCGGAGGTCAGCAGCAGCGACGGGATCGGCGCCCACTGCGCGTTCGAGTCCCGGTCGGAGAGCACGATGAACTTCACGCCGCGGTTCACGGCGGCAGAGACCTTCTCGCAGATCTCGGTCAGGCGCGCCGCCAGCTCCTGCGCCCCGCCCTCGGGGCGGTACAGGCCGCGCACGCGCAGCGTCTCCTTGGCCCCTGCGGCGTCGCGGGAGTTGGCAACGCGGGCGAGCTGGTCGTTGCTCATGACCGGGAAGTCGAGGGCGATCTGCGTGGTCGGCTCGAAGCCGAGCGAGAGCAGGTTGCCGTCGGGACCGATCGTGGTGCGCAGGCTCGTCACGAGCTCCTCGCGCAGAGCGTCGAGCGGCGGGTTGGTGACCTGCGCAAAGGACTGCACAAAGTAGTCGAAGAGCAGGCGCGGGCGCTTGGCCAGCACAGCAATGGGCGTGTCGGTGCCCATGGCGCCAAGCGGCTCGGCGCCGGTCTGGGCCATGGGGCCGAGCAGGATGCGCAGTTCCTCGTGGGTGTAGCCGAAGGTCTGCTGGCGCACCTCGATGGAGCCGGCGCCGGAGACGACGTGCTCGCGCTCGGGCAGGTCCGAAAGGGAGCGCAGATTGCTCTTGACCCACTCGCGCCACGGGTTTGCCGCCGCGACCTCTGCCTTGATCTGGGCGTCCTCCACGATCCGGCCGGCGGCGGTGTCAACGAGGAACATCTTGCCGGGGGAAACGCGGCCCTTCTTCACGATGGTGCGCTGGTCGAGGTCGACGACGCCCACCTCGGAGGCGAGCACGACGAGGCCGTCCTCGGTCACCCAGTAGCGCGAGGGGCGCAGGCCGTTGCGGTCGAGCACGGCGCCCACGAGGGTGCCGTCGGTGAAGGCGACGGCGGCAGGGCCGTCCCACGGCTCCATGAGCATGGAGTGGTACTCGTAGAACGCGCGCTTGTCTGCGTCCATGGAGAGGTCGTTCTCCCAGGCCTCCGGGATCATCATCATGATCGCCTGCGGGAGCGGGCGGCCCGAGAGCATGAGCAGCTCGGCGACCTCGTCGAAGGAGGCCGAGTCGGAGGCGCCCGGCGTGCAGATCGGGAAGAGTTCCTCCGGCACCTCACCGAGCAGCGGCGAGGCGAGCTGCGACTGCCTGGCGCGCATCCAGTTCCGGTTGCCCTTGACCGTGTTGATCTCGCCGGTGGGGGCGATCGTGCGGAACGGCTGCGCCAGCGGCCACGAGGGGAAGGTGTTGGTGGAGAAGCGCGAGTGGACCACGCCGATCCGCGAGGCAAAGCGCTCGTCCGAGAGATCGGGGTAGAACGGCTGCAGCTGCGCCGTGGAGAGCATGCCCTTGTAGACAATGGTCTGCGAGGAGAAGCTCGGGAAGTACACGCCGAACTTGGCCTGGGCCCGCTTGCGCACGCGCCAGACCCGGGCATCCAGGTCGGTGGCGTCGTCCTCGCACGGGGTGACAAAGAACTGGGCGAAGCGCGGCATGCTCGCGAGGGCGGCCTCGCCGATGCCGTCGGTGTTGATGGGCAACTCACGCCAGCCGAGGACCGTGAGCTCCTCGTCTGCCGCCATGACCTCGAGCCCGGCCCTGGCCATGGTCTCGTCGGCGTCGTTGGCCGGCAGGAAGGCCGTGCCGACGGCGTAGCGCCCGGCGGCGGGCAGCTCGAAGTCCAGCACGGCGCGGAAGAACGCATCGGGCACCTGGACGAGGAGACCGGCGCCGTCGCCCGTGCCCTCGTCAGCGCCCACGGCGCCGCGGTGCTCGAGGCGACGCAGCGCGTGCAGCGCCTGCTCCACGAGCTCGTGCTGGGGCTCGCCGTGCAGGCGGGCAATGACGGCCAGGCCGCAAGCGTCCTTTTCGTTGGTGGGGTCGTAGAGACCCGTCGCCTTCGGGATCGAGGCAAAGGCCTCGAAGGGGTTGGGGGCCGGCTGGTCCGGGCGGTGCGCGTGCGGGCGCTGCGTCATGGCGGGAATCCTTCACATCGAGGAGCTCGGCATCCGCGCGCTGAACGTGGGTTCGCGCTGATGCCGTTGGCCGACTCCTCGATGGGCCGCGGGTGTGCCCCCGGGGCCGGCTGATCCGCTCCCGCGCCGCGTGGCGCGGGGGTGGTGGTCCACGTCGTTGTGGGCCCGCCGCCTCGAGTGCGTCGAGGCGACGAATGCGATGTCCTCCCCTGGTGTGGCGAGCCCCCATCGCTGCGGGCCAGGCCCGCGCTGCTCCCCCGGTCCGGAGGCGCACCTCACACGCTACGAGCGATTTGTGTCGATGGTGTTTCGCGCCAGTCACACAAGAGTTGCCTCCCTGCGCCCCCATGTTGCGGTCAAGTTTCTTCTCCCGAGGGAGCGCAAAAGGGCGGTCACCCCGTGGGGTGACCGCCCTGCTGGCGTGCTCCGCGCCGCGGCGCGGATCAGTCCTTGCTGGGCGCCTCGGTGACCTTTGCCTCCCCGGCCGGCGACGCGACGTCGGCCGCCGTGGGGTACGGGCTCTCGTCTTCCGCCGACTCCGCCGACTCCGCGGGCGCAGCAGCCGTGTCCTTTGCGGCCGACTCGGCGGCCTGCGCGCTCGCGGCCTTCGGCTCGTCCTTGGACGTGGCCGGGGCCTCGGCCACGTCGGTGGTTTCAACGCCGTCGACGACCCTCTCCCCTTCAGGCGCTCGGCCCGGCAGATACATGAAGTCCTCGCCGCGCATGCGGCGCGAGCGGATCAGGCAGAAGAGGAAGATCAGCAACGCCAGCACGAACACGATGAGCGAGGTCCACACGTTCAGGCGGGCCGTGATGCCGCTGATCGTGATCATCTGGGCCTCGTCGATGCGCATGGCCTCGATCCACGTGCGCCCGGCCGTGTAGATCACCACGTAGAGCCACACGAGCGCACCGAAGCGCAGCTTGAAGCGACGATCGACGAGTAGCAGCACAGCAACCCCTGCCAGGCTCCACAGGGACTCGTAGAGGAAGGTCGGGTGGAAGAGCGTGTCGGCCGGGTAGCCAGCCGGGAAGTTGGGGCTGCTCGGGTCGATCTTCAGGCCCCACGGCAGCGTGGTGGCCGAACCGAAGAGTTCCTGGTTGAACCAGTTGCCCCAGCGGCCGATGGCCTGCGCCAGCAGTACGCCGGGTGCGGCCGCGTCGGCGAAGGCGGAGAGGCGCACGCCCGCGCGGCGCGTGCCGATCCACGCACCCAGCGCGCCGAGCGCGATGGCGCCCCAAATGCCGAGGCCGCCGTTCCAGATGTAGAGGATCTTGATGGGGTCGCCGGTGCCGTCGTAGTTCGGGCCGAAGTAGGCATCGGGCGAGCTAAAGACGTGGTACAGACGGCCGCCGATGATGCCAAACGGGATGGCCCAGATGGCCACGTCCCAGATGACGTCGCTCTGGCCGCCGCGGGCCTTCCACCGACGCAGCGTGAGCCAGATGGCCGCGATGATCCCGAGCAGGATGCACAGCGCGTACGCGTGGATCGTCAGCGGGCCCAGCGAGAAGCGGGCAAACTCCTCCGGGGGCGAGGGAATCGCTCCCGGGGCGAGGGCGGCGGCGATCATGCCTGGTCCTTTCCGCTCAGGTGGGCGGTCAGCTCGGCCACGGCGGGCACGCCTCCCTGACCCAGCGCAGCCACGAGGGCGGTGCCGACGATGACGCCGTCCGCGTAGGCGCCGATCTCCTCGACGTGCTCGCGGCGCGAGACGCCAAGGCCCACACAGGCGCGCGGGGCGCCGGCCTCGTGGGCCGCATCAACGACGCCGCGGGTCGCGCTCGAGACCTCGGAGCGGGCACCCGTGACGCCCATGACGGAGACGCAATACACGAAGCCGCGGCAGGCATCGACCGTCATCTTCACGCGCTCGGGCGTGCTCGACGGGGCCGTGAGGAACACGCGGTCGAGGCCGAACTCGTCGCTCGCCTCGAACCACTCGGACGCCTCGTCTGGGATCAGGTCCGGCGTGATGAGGCCGGCGCCGCCGGCCTCGGCCAGGCGGCGAGAGAACTCGCGCACGCCCATGCGCATGACGGGGTTCCAGTAGGTCATGACCATGACGGCAGCATCGCAGCGGGCCGTCACGCCGGCCACGATGTCGAAGATGCTCGCGACGCGGAACCCGTGCCCCAGGGCCTCGGTCGTGGCGGCCTGGATGACGGGGCCGTCCATGACCGGATCCGAATACGGGATGCCGATCTCGATGACGTCCGCGCCGTTCTCCGCCATGGCGACGGCCGCGTCGATGGTTGCCTGCACATCGGGGAACCCGGCGGGCAGGTACGTGATGAGGGCCGGGCGGCCCTCGGCGCGCGCGCGCTCGATGGCGGCGGCCGACTTTGAAACGATCTCAGTGCTCGCGTTCACGCTCATTCACCCTTCCGCGCGGTGTCTTCGTCGATGAGGCCGAACCAGGCCCCGGCCGTGCCCATATCCTTGTCGCCGCGGCCGGACAGGCTCACGAGGACAATCTTCTCGGCTGGGTCGACGCCCTCGGAGCGGGCCTGCTCGGCGAGCCGCTGGCCCACCTTGAGGGCGCCGGCGAGGGCATGGGAGGACTCGATGGCGGGGATGATGCCTTCGGTGCGGCTGAGCAACCGCAGCGCGTCCATGGCCTCGGTGTCGGTGATCGGCTCGTACGTGGCGCGGCCGATGTCGTTGAGGTAGGAGTGCTCGGGGCCCACGCCCGGGTAGTCGAGGCCGGCCGAGATCGAGTGCGACTCGATCGTCTGGCCGTCGTCGTCCTGCATGAGGTAGGTGCGCGCGCCGTGCAGCACGCCGGGCATGCCTAGCGTGATGGTCGCCGCGTGGCGGCCGGTCTCGACGCCGTCGCCGCCGGCCTCCAGGCCGTACAGGGCGACGTCCTCGTCATCGAGGAAGCCGTGGAAGATGCCGATCGCGTTGGAGCCGCCACCCACACACGCGCACACGGCGTCTGGCAGGCGGCCGGCCTGGACGAGCATCTGTTCGCGGGCCTCGTCGCCGATGACCTCGTGGAAGTAGCGGACCATGGCGGGGAACGGGTGCGCCCCCGCCGCCGTGCCGAGCAGGTAGTGGGTGTGATCCACGTTGGTCACCCAGTCGCGCAGCGCCTCGTTGATGGCGTCCTTGAGGGTGCGGGAACCGGCGGTCACCGGGATCACGGTGGCGCCGAGCAGCTCCATGCGGGCCACGTTGAGCGCCTGGCGGCGGGTGTCTTCCTCGCCCATGTAGACGACGCACTCCATGCCAAACAGGGCGGCCGCCGTCGCCGAGGCCACGCCGTGCTGTCCGGCGCCGGTCTCGGCGATGAGGCGCGTCTTGCCCATGCGCTTGGCCAGCAGGGCCTGGCCGAGGACGTTGTTGATCTTGTGCGAGCCGGTGTGGTTGAGGTCCTCGCGCTTGAGGAACACTCGCACTCCCCCGGCGTGCTCGGCGAAGCGCTTGGCCTCCGTGAGCAGCGACGGACGGTTGGCGTAGTTGAGCAGCAGATCGGTGAACTCAGCCTCGAACTCCGGGTCGGCCTTGGCCTTCTCGAAGGTTTCCTCCAGCTGATCCAGGGCCGCGATGAGCGACTCGGGCATCCAGCGTCCCCCGTAGTCCCCGAAGTAGGGTCCGGGGGCATGGCGCAGGCCCTCGCCCGCCAAGAACCGATCGGCCGCGCCGTCTGGCAACGGGGACTGCGTGGTCATGATGCTCCTTTGGATACGCCCGGCGCGCCGACCGGCCAAGCCGACGGCGCGCTCGGGAGGCAGGCTCAGGTGTTCTGGGCGGCGGTGCGCTCGCGCGCGCCGGCTGCGGTGAAGGCCGCCACGGCTTCGCGGGGGTTCTCGCCCTTCACCAGGGCCTCCCCCACGAGCACGGCGTCGGCGCCGGCACGCGCATAGTCGGTGACGTCGTCGACGCCGCTCACGCCGGATTCGGCGACGGCGATCGCACCGGCCGGGATCAGCCCGGCCAAGCGCGCGAAGGTCGAATTGTCTACGTCGAGCGTCTTCAGGTTGCGCACGTTGACGCCGATGAGGCGGGCGCCGGCCGCGACGGCGCGGGCGATCTCCTCCTCGGTGTGGGTCTCCACGAGGGCGGTCATGCCCAGGGACTCGGTCAGCTCGAGGAACGAGGCCAGGGTGGCGTCGTCCAGCGCGGCGACGATGAGCAGCACGAGGTCGGCGCCGTGGGCGCGGGCCTCGAAGATCTGGTACTCGTCAACCGTGAAGTCCTTGCGCAACACCGGCACGTCCACCGCCGCGCGCACGGCGTCGAGATCCGCGAGCGAGCCGCCGAAGCGGCGCTGCTCCGTCAGGACGGAGATCGCGGCCGCGCCGCCCGCCGCATACGCGGCGGCCAGCGTGGCGGGTTCGGGGATCTGCGCCAGCTCGCCCTTGGAGGGCGAACGGCGCTTGACCTCGGAGATGACGCCGAAGGGGCGCTGCGCGCTCGGCGTCAGCGCCGCAAGGGCGTTCCGCGCGGGCGTTGCCGCCAGCGCCGCGGCGCGCACCTCATCCAGCGAGAGCAGAGCGCGGCGCGCCTCGAGGTCCTCGCGGACCCCGGCGATGATGTCGTCGAGGACGCTCACGGCGAGAGTCAGTGACCCTTGGTGTGCTTGCCGCCGACGCCGTAGCCGGCCGCCTTCAGCACAGCGCCCACCACGAGGCCGGCCAGGATGACCACGCCGCCGGCCCAGAACAGGATCCAGTTCGGGATGGTGAAGGCAACGCAGGAGATCAGGAAGCCGACAAACATGACGCCAAACATGGCCCAGGCCGCGACCGTGTTGCCGTGGCCCAGCTCCTCTGCGAGGACCGGATCGGCGGTGGTCTGCTGCTCGGTGGTCACCATGGGGTGGTCTCCTTCGTGGGTGCGGCCCCGTCAAGGACCGGTGGTTCAGGTGATGCGTGTGGGTGGTCAGAAACCACCGCTTGTCATTGTGCCACTACACGGCGTAGAAACGGCCATCGGCGACACGCTCGGCGCTCGCGCACCGGGATCGGATCAGTGGAAGCGGGCCCCGCGGATGCCGTCCTCGCCGTCGGTGGGGTCGGAGCCCTCGGTGAACGCGTCCCAGCGATCGATGTCGTCCATGGTCGACTCGGTGACGACGGCGCGCCCGCTCGAGGTGCGCTCGTAGCGGTGGCCGTTGCGCCAGCCGCGCGAGCCGATCGCGAGAGCCACGGCGCCGAGCAGGAGCAACACCCCGCCGGCCACGCTGACCCACGGCCAGACGGACACGGAGTAGCTCGTGTCGACCGTGCTCAGGCCGAAGGCCTCGCCCACCTTCGCCGAGGCCGCCGTGGCCGGATCGGCGAGCACCGGCACGACGAAGCCGACGATGGCTGCGCCAACCAGCGCCTGCACCACGGCCACGATGTAGCGGGCGATGGGGCCCGAGATCGTGGCAGCAATGGCGCACGCGAGTCCCACGACGGTCAGGGCCATGACGGCGCTTGCCGCCTCGGTCCCCGACACGGCGACGTCACCGAGCGCCACGCTCGTGCTCGGGGGCGGAACCGTGATCCAGGTCCGCGTGACGCCGAGCAGCGACACGAGGCCGCCGGCAAGGCTCAGCAGGACCACGTTCCTGCGGGAGAACAAGGAGGGACGCTTGGCCTCGGACGGGGCGCTCATGCCTGCTCCCCCTCCGCCTCGGCCCGGCGCACGCTTCCGGCCGCATACACGGCCCGCAGCGGGGCGAAGGACTTGTTCATCGACTCGAGCGACTCGGCGTCCGGATCGGAGTCGGCGACGATGCCGCCGCCGGCCTGCACGGACGCCACGCCGTCGCGCAGCACCGCGGTGCGGATCGCGATGGCCATGTCCATGTCCCCGGCCAGATCGAAGTAGCCGACCACCCCGCCGTACACGCTGCGGCGCACCGGCTCCAGCTCGTCAAGCAGCGCGAGCGCGCGGGGCTTGGGGGCGCCGGAGAGCGTGCCGGCGGGGAAAGTGGCGGCCAGAACGTCGTACGCGCTGACCCCCTCCTCGAGGCGCCCGACCACGTTGGAGACGAGGTGCATGATGTGGCTGAAGCGCTCCACCTCCATGAACTGGGTCACCTCGACGGTGCCCGGCTCGCAGACGCGGGAGAGGTCGTTGCGGGAGAGGTCAACGAGCATGAGGTGCTCGCTGCGCTCCTTCTCGTCGCCCAGCAGGTCCTTCTCCAGGAGCTGATCCTCCTCGTAGCCCGCCCCGCGCGGGCGCGAGCCGGCGATGGGGTGAGTGAGCACGGTGCGGTCCTTGACCGTCACGAGCGCCTCGGGCGACGAGCCGATCACGGAGTACGCGCCGGCATCCGGGTGCTCGAAGGTGTAGAGGTACATGTACGGGCTCGGGTTCGTGGCGCGCAGCACGCGGTAGACGTCGAGCGGGGCGGCGTCGGTCTCCAGGTCGAAGCGCCTGGCCACGACGGCCTGGAACACCTCGCCGTCGACGATGGCCTCCTTGGTGCGGGCGATCGCCTCGCGATACGACTCCTCCGACCACGTGTGCTTCGCGCGGGCAAAGAGTTCCTCGCGGCTCACGTCGAGCCCGCTGAGCACGTACGGTGCCTCGCCGCCGGCGGAGGGCTGGCCGAGCTCCCGCACCATGCGGTGCAGGCGCTCGACGGCGTGCTCGTAGGCGGCCTCGACGCCCGTGTCGCGGCCGTCGCGGTTGTACGCGTTGGCCACGAGCGTGAGGGTGCCCTCGACGTTGTCGTGGATCGCCATGTCGGTGACGAGGTTCATCGCCAGCTCGGGCAGGTGAAGATCATCGAGCGGCGGGTGCGGCAGGCGCTCCCAATGGCGCACGGCCTCCCAGCCAACAAAGCCGGCCAGGCCGGAGGTGAAGGGTGCCACGGAGGCGGCGCGAGGCGCGGCGAGGTAGGCGACGGTGTCGCGCAGGACCTCGACGGGGTTGCCCTCGGTGGGCACGCCGGCCGGCGGGGTGCCGAGCCACGTTGCCTCGCCGTCGCGCGTCGTGAGCGTCGCGGCCGAGGCGGCGCCGATAAACGAATAGCGCGACCACACGCCCTCGGCGGCGCTCTCCAGCAGGAAGGTGCCGGGGCGGCCGGCGGCCAGGCGCTCGTACACGCCGACGGGCGTGAGCGAGTCGGCGAGCACCGTCATGGTCACGGGCACCACGCGGGCGCCCCGGGTGGCCTGAGCGAAACGCTCGGGTGAGGGGTCGATGACGCCGTAGCGGGGCACGGCGCCTCCTTTCTCGCGCGGGTGGCGATGGTGGCCGGTCGGGACCGGCCCCGGCCGCCCCGCAGGGGGCCGCTCGCCGAACTTAGGACGGGGTTGGGCGCATCAGATCGCTTCCGACG
>JALAHE010000343.1 GCA_022712075.1 Galactobacter sp. | reverse complement strand
GCCCGCCGCCGGCGCCCGCCGCCCCTGCCTCCGCCCCGGCGGGGGAGCCGAGCGCGGAAGCCGGCGCCCCGACGTCGTTCTCCGATCTGCTCGGCATCCCGGCTGCCCCGCCCGTCACCGACCGTCCGCGCCGCGGCGGTCGCCGCGCCCGGCCGGCCGAGGTGCAGGACAGGGCGGCGCAGAAGCGCCTGGAGAACACCGGCCTCATCGCGCCCGTGACCCAAGAGGTCTGCGTCGTCGTGCCGAATCAGCGAGCCGCCACGGCCCGCGCCCAGGCCGAGGCCGCCGACTCCACCGGACCCATCTCTGCCAGCAGCGCGCACGGGCTTGACCCGCTCGAGTACCGCGAGGCAGGCGTGCGGCGCAGCCGCTGGGGCCTCGTCGCGGTCCTGGCCTCCGTTCTTGTGGCGGCGACAGCCGTCGTTTGGGCCTTGTTCTTCTAGAGACCGGCCACCCATTGCCCTTTGCGGGGCCACCGCCCCGCACCATCAGTACCCCAAGGAGATCCGTGAGCGTCCCAACCATCGTCGCCGAGCGAGTGCTCAGCGCCGCCAAGGCCGCCCAAGACAAGTTGGCCGAGCACGTGCTCGCCCTCGAGGTCGGGGAGCGCCTCGGCATCGCCGACGTCTTCCTCATCCTCTCGGGCGGCTCGGAGCGTCAGGTCGAGGCCATCGCCGAGGCCGTCGAGGACGCGCTGCGCGAGGAGCACAACGAGCTGCCGCTGCGTCGCGAGGGCCGCGGCAGCGGTCACTGGGTCCTGCTGGACTACGGGGACTTTGTTGTCCACGTCCAGCACCCCGAGGACCGTGCGTTCTACGCCCTCGACCGCCTGTGGTCCTCGTCCCCGCGCCTCGAGCTGCCGGGCATCGAGCAGTCCGAGGCCCCGGCCGAGCTGCCCGAGACCGAGAGCGGCGCCCAGCCCGCCTGACCGCCTTCCGTCAGCGACAGGGCTCCCGTTCAGTCCTGCCACACGCGCCGTCGGCGCGTTCCCTGCTTGAGCCAGGGGACGGGCCGACGGCGTTGCGGGGCCGGGTTAGAGGAGCTGGCGCCAGTTGGTGGCTGCTAGGTCAAGCAGCTCGTCCCCGCGCCCGCTCATGACCGAGCGCAGGGCGTAAAGGGCGAAGCCCTTGGCCTGAGCCAGCCCGATCTTGGGCGGGATGGTGAGCTCCTGCCGCGCCGTGGTGACGTCGACGAGCGCTGGCCCGTCGTGCGCGAAGGCGGCGGCGAGGGCCTCGTCGAGTTCGGAGGAGTTCTCCACCTTCCACGCGGCAAGTCCAACGGCCCGTGCAACGGCGGCCAGGTCCGGGTTCTCGAGCCCCGTGCCGAAGGTCACGAAGCCCGCGGCCTTCATTTCCAGCTCCACGAAGTTCAGCGACGAGTTGTTGAAGACGACCACCTTCACGGGGAGCTTTGACTGCACGAGGGTGAACAGCTCGCCGAGCAGCATGGTCAAACCGCCGTCACCCGACAGCGTGACGACCTGGCGCGCCGGGTTCAGGCTTGCCGCGCCGATCGCCTGCGGGAGCGCATTGGCCATGCTCCCGTGGATGAACGAGCCGATCAGGCTGCGCTTGCCGTTCATGGTGAGGTACCTCGCCGCGTAGACCACGGGCGAGCCGACGTCTGGAATGAACACCGCGTCCTCGGCCGCGAGCGCGTCGATCCGGGCCGCCACGTGCTGCGGGTGCAGCGGCTTGCCGTCCTTGGCTGGCCTGGCCAGGTCGTCGAGCTTTGTGCGGGTCTTGGCGTAGTGGGCGGTGGCGTCCTCGAGGTGGGAGCGATCGCGGCCCTCTGAGAGGAGTGGCAGGAGGGCCGCGGCGGTTTCGCGCACATCGCCCACCACGCCCAGCGTGAGCTGCGCACGCCTGCCCAGCTGCTCGCCGCGCAGGTCCACCTGCAGCACGCGCGCGTGCTCCGGGTAGAACTGCCGGTAAGGGAAGTCGCTGCCGAGCACCAGCAGCGTCTGCGCCGCCTCCATGGCCCGGTAGCCTGAGGCGAAGCCAAGCAAGCCCGTCATCCCCACGTCGAAGGGGTTTTCCCACTCGAGGTGCTCCTTGCCGCGCAGGGCGTGCACGATGGGCGCCGCGAGCCGGTCGGCGAGGGCCACGACCTCGTCGTGGGCACCCGCGGCCCCCGCTCCGGCCAGGATCGTGACCCGCCCCGCCGCGTTCAGCTCCCCGGCCAGCTCGCGCAGCTCGGACTCCGAGGGGAGGACGCGCGGGGCGGGGGCGAAGGCGCCGGCGAGGTGCGTTGAGTCGGCATCCTTGAGCGCAACGTCACCCGGGATGACGAGCACCGCCACTCCTCGGCGCGCGATCGCCGCCTGCATCGCGGTGCGCAGCATGCGCGGCATCTGCGCCGGATCGCTCACGAGCTCGGCGTAGACCGAGCACTCGCGGAACAACTCCTGGGGGTGCGTCTCCTGGAAATACCCGGAGCCGATCTCCTCGGAGGGGATCTGCGCGGCGATCGCGAGCACCGGCACCCGCGTGCGAGCGGCGTCGTACAGGCCGTTGATGAGGTGCATATTGCCCGGCCCGCAGGAGCCGGCGCAGACGGCAAGCCGGCCGCTCAGCTCCGCCTCGGCGGCCGCCGCGAAGGCCGCCGCCTCCTCGTGGCGGACGTGGCTCCACTCGATCCCTGCGGTGGTGCGGATCGCATCCGTGAGCCCGTTGAGCGAGTCTCCCGGGACCCCGTAGATGCGGCGCACCCCTGCGGCCGCGAGCGAATCGATGAGCTGTTGCGCCACGGTCCCCATGGCAACCTCCCTGAGCTGGCGGCCGCCGGGCGGTGCCGCCGCTATCCCGGGGGCGGCGCCGCGGGCGTCCCGCCGGTGGGCGCGCTGGCCGGCCCGCCGGGCGCCCCCTTCGCCCCCCGCGCCGTCTTCGGCGACGGTGGCGAGGAGGCCGCAG
>JALAHE010000342.1 GCA_022712075.1 Galactobacter sp. | reverse complement strand
CCGATGACCGCCACCGTGGAGCATCAACCCCCGCTCCACGGTGGCGGTCATCGGTGAGTCCCTGGACGGGCCGTTCGCCCTCGACCTGGTCAAGGACGGCCCGCACGGGCTGATCGGTGGCACCACTGGCTCGGGCAAGTCAGAGTTCCTGCAGAGCATCGTCGCCTCGCTCGCCGTGGCGAATTCGCCGCAGGAGATGAACTTCGTCCTGGTGGATTACAAGGGAGGCGCCGCCTTCAAGGATTGTGAGTTCCTGCCGCACACGGTGGGCATGGTCACCGACCTGGATACACACCAGGTGGAGCGAGCGCTGGAGTCGCTCGGCGCCGAGCTGCGTCACCGCGAGCACCTGCTGGCCGAGGCCGGCGCCAAGGACCTCGAGGACTACCAGGACCTGGCGGTGCGCCGCGGCTTGGATCCGGTGCCGAGGCTTCTGGTGGTGGTCGACGAGTTTGCCTCGATGGTCCGCGAGCTGCCCGACTTCGTCACGGGCCTGGTCAACCTGGCCCAGCGCGGCCGCTCGCTCGGCATCCACCTCCTGCTGGCGACGCAGCGCCCCTCCGGCGCCGTGTCCCCGGAAATCCGCGCCAACACCAATCTGCGCATCGCCCTGCGCATGACGGACGGGGCCGAATCGATCGATGTGATCGATTCGCCAGAGGCCGGCAACATCGCCAAGTCCACGCCCGGCCGCGCTTACGCGCGCCTCGGGGCCAACTCGCTGATTCCCTTCCAGGCCGGGCGCGTGGGCGGGCGGGCACCCGTGGAGCACGACGACGTGGCGGCGCCGGATCCGATCATTCGTCCCCTGAGCTTTGCTCAGCTGGGCGCCCCCGTGCCTCAGCAGACGAAGCCCAAGGGGACCTCTGGCGACGTCGAAATCACGGATCTGCGCCTGCTCGTCAAGGCCATTCAGGAGGCCAACCAGCAGCTGGAGCTGCCAGCCCAGCGCAAGCCGTGGTTGCCGGCCCTGCCCGAGGTGCTGCCGCTGGATCAGGTCGCCATGCGCGCCGGGTCGGAGCCGGCGCCCGGCGAAATCTGGTTCGGCCTCGAGGATCACCCGGACGCCCAGCTGCAGGAACCGGTGCGCTTTGTCCCGGACAGTGACACCCACCTGTATCTGGTGGGCGCCGCGCGGTCCGGCAAGACCACGGCGCTGCGCTCGCTCGTCGCGGCCGGCGGCCGGGCCTTCAGCACCGCGGACCTGCACGTCTACGCCATCGACTGCGGCAACGGCGGCCTGCTGCCGCTTGCAGCGTTCCCGCACGTGGGCGCCCTGGTGCTCAGGCACCAAGGGGAGCAGCTCTCCCGGCTCCTGGCCAAGCTGCGGGCGCTCGCCAAACGGCGCCAGCGCGAGCTCGCGGCGGCCGGCGTCTCCAGCCTCTCCGAGCTGCGGGCCATCTCGGCCCCGGAGTCCCGTCCGGCGCATGTGACGGTGCTGCTGGATGGCTGGGACACCTTTGCCTCCACGTTTGAGAACGTGGAGGGCGGGGCCCTCGTCGAGACCATGCTCTTCCTCCTGCGCGAGGGCGCAGCGGTCGGCATCCATGTGGTGGTGACGGGCGACCGCCAGCTCATCACCTCCGGGCGCCTCTCGACGCTGACCGAGCGCAAGCTGGTGCTGCGGCTCGTGGAACGCTCCGACTACTCCTTTGTTGGGCTGCGGCCGCAGGCGTTGCCGGACGAGATCCCGGAGGGGCGTGCCTTTTCCTCCGACGGGGGAACCGAGATGCAGCTGGCGATCATGCAGCCCGAGTTGAGCCCCCAGGAGCAGACCGCGGCGCTGCGCAGCCTGGGTGAATCGCTGTCTGAGCGCGACGCCGAGGTCCCGCGCTCGGCCCGCCCGCTGACGATCGCCGTCATGCCGGAGCGCTTCACCGTGGAGGAGGCGCAGCAGAGCCACGGCGACCTCGCGCCGGGGGAGCACGAGGTGTTCCTCGGCCTCGGCGGCGAGGACGTGGAACCGCTGACGATCGACCTCGCGGCGCACCCGACCTTCACCATCGCCGGGCCAGCGCGCTCGGGGCGCTCCACCGCGCTGCTCGGCGTGGTGGAGTCGGCGCTGGCCAAGGGTTGGAAGGTGCTGGCGCTGGCGCCGCGCAAGTCGCC
The DNA here is from genome assembly GCA_022712075.1 of Galactobacter sp. Taxonomy (GTDB): domain Bacteria; phylum Actinomycetota; class Actinomycetes; order Actinomycetales; family Micrococcaceae; genus Galactobacter. The sequence continues at coordinate 17,544 of JALAHE010000342.1, read as the reverse complement.
GTTGCGCTCGCTCGAGGGCGAGCCCGGCGTGATCGATGTGCTCACTGACACCGCCGTGCGCAAGGAGCACGTCATCGAGGCCCTCGAGGGCGAGGGCCGGGTGCTGCTCGCCGTGGACGACGCCGAACTCCTGAAGGACGCCCCCGTGGACGACTACCTCCGCGATCTCATTCCCCAGGCGGGCGACCGTGGCGTCGCCGTCGTCATCGCCGGAGAGACCGAGGGGCTCGGCAAGGGCTTCACCGGCTGGATTGTGGAGACCCGCAAGTCCCGCCGCGGCCTGCTGCTGAGCCCGCGCGAGCTCTTCGACGCGGACATCGTGGGCGTGAAACTGGCCCGCTCGGACATCGGGGCGGATCTCCCCTTGGGGCGCGGGTACACCGTCAACGATGCCGGTGGCACGGTCACGGTGCAGATTCCTGACGTGAGGGGGCGGGGCGAGTGAAGCGACCGTTCAAGCGGTTCTTCGGCAAGCCCGAGCCCCAGCCATCGCTCGTGCGCATCATGGGCACGTCCCAGCGCGCTCCGCTGGCCGTGACCCCACCGCGGGAGCCCGAGCCCACCGGCGTCATGCCCGGGTTCCGGGCGGCGGCGCCTGGGACGGCCGGCGTGCCGGAGGCGACCACCTCCCGCGCCGCACCTGCGCGCGCGGCGACGCAGGGTACGGCCCCCGGGGTGGCTGCGGCGGGCTCGCCGGTCGGCCCGCCGCAGCGCGGCGCGGCCATGGCTTCAGCGCCGAGCCCTTGGCCGTCCCCGGCCGACGCCGGTGCGGGGAGCGGTGCGCCTGCGCCCGCCACCAACCCGGCCGGTCAGGGAGCGCCGGGTCCAGCCGCGGCGTCTCCGGCGCCGCGCGGGCGCCGGGCGGCGGCGCCGGGCACGGCGTGGGTGCGGGACGGGGCGGAAACGCCCGACGCCGCACGGGCCGGCCGGCGCGCCGCGGCACCTCGCGTGAGTCTCGAGTTTTCGGACGGCCGCCGCGTGGCGGTCGCTGGAGCGGGAGTGGTCGGCCGCGGTCCCCGGGCCGGAGCCGGCTACCGGCACGTGCTCACGATCGAGGATCCGGGGCGGGCGCTCTCGCGGGAGCACTTCAGCTTCGGGCTCACACCCCGTGGCCTGCTCTGGGTGAGCGACCTCGGCTCGGCGAACGGCACCCTGCTGGACGACAAGCCGCTGCCGGCCAACGTGCACGTGCCGGCCCAGCCCGGCGCGGTCTTGCGCTTCGGCGACCACTCGGCCCGCGTCGTCGAACACTAACCCCCCGATCCAAGGAGAGTCATGCAAGCCATCCCCTTTACGCCGTGGCCGCAGGCCACGCTGGCGGCGCCCCATGTGGGTGCCGAGTACCGCCCGGACGGGGCGGACATGGCCAAGTTCATCGGGGCGAGCGCGGCCGTGGTGGGCGTCATCGTGGTCGTCGGCATCTGGCGTGCCGTGGTGCTGGGTTGGTGGTGGATGCTGTGGATCATCCTGGGCATCGTGGTGATCGCCGCCGCCTGGGGCTTCCTGTACTTCCGGGGCCGCCGCCTGGCCGTCACGGAGCGGGGGATCGAGCGCCGCGGCTTCGGCGCGCCCAAGCTCATCGTGCCGTGGGACCGGCTGGGCACGGTGGTGCTCCTCGCGAGCGTCCAGGCCGGGGCCGAGCCCGCGCGGTCCTATCTGTACTTCCTCGACGGCGATGGGCGGGCGCTCGCCATCCTGTACTCACCTCTGTGGAGCGTGGGGACCATGCAGGAGTTGGCGCAGAACGCCACCATGGCCACGCGCTGGTGGGTGGGCGAGACCGTGCAGCGCCGCGCGCTGCGCAAGGTGCCGGGGATGCCGGGGCTCGCCCGGCAGCTGTGAAGGGATTTGTCACAGTGTTGGTTTAAGGTGGATCGCGGGGAACTGACGATCAGTGCTTGAGGGGGACAGGATGGATGCACGCAGCCGCTGGCGGCTTGCGCTGCCGGGGACGTGGCACGGCATTCCGGTCCACGATGTTGCTGCGGCGCGCAGGGCGGTGAAGGCTTTGGTGGCCGAGCGGTTCAAGGGGATCGACGACGCGCCCAAGATCCGGAGGGATCTCGAGGAGAGCCTGCAGGCGCAGGCGGAGCGGGCGCGGGAGGCGAATGGGCTCTCCTTGGCGCTGTGCACGGAGTTGGTGCCGGGTATCGCGCTGGGGGCGTCGCTCCTGGTGACGTACACCGCATCGAGCGGCGTGGACCTCATGGAATTGCAGGCCGGGCTGTTGACGTCGCCGGGGATCGCGGAGGCGGGGCATCGAGACCTGAACGGGCATCCCGCCTTGCGGCTGGCACGGACAACGATTGCCGATCCCGAGAATGCTCCTGACCTCATCAGCCTCAACGTGGATCACTACATTCCGGATCCCGAAGCGGCGGGCTTTTATGGGGTGCTGCTTTCGGCGCCCCTGCCCGAGCCGTTGCTTGAAAGCACGGCAGAATTTTTCGACGCGATGGCGTCCACCTTTCATCTGGTGGATGACTACCAAGGACACCAGCACCAGGAGGGGGCCGCATGAGCGACCTGGCGATCAATCTTGACGATTTCGGCGAAGCCGCCCGCAATCTGACCACGGTTCACCGTGAGTTCGAGGGTGCAACGACGGTGACGGACTCCGCAGGCGACGCGATCTCACACCGCCGGCTGTTGCACCAGGTGCACGAGTTCAGCGCGAACTGGAAGAAGAAGCGCGAGGAGATGCTGGGGAACGTGGGCAATCTTGGCAAGGCCGCCGATGGCGTGGTGAACGCCTTCAGGCAGGTGGATGCGGATCTGGCGGATGCCCTGAAGGACGCCGCCTCTCAGGCGCCCACGGGGCCGAAACGCGGCATGGTGGAGGCATAGGGCTGGCATGGGTTTCTATCACGCAAACCTGGACTGGACTCCGGCCCAGTACTACTACGATCCGGTGGCGGGAGACGCTTCTGCCATTTCCGATCTCTCCACTCGCTACTCCAAGACGGCGACGGCTATCCAGGACGCCGCGGACGCACTGAAGCGGGTCGCGGAGAATCGGCAGAACAAGGGCAAAGCCGTCGACGAGTTCGCCAAGCTGGCCGGGGACACTGGTTACACCATGCTCGCGGCGAAGAAGCGCTACGACGAGGCATCCTCGGCGCTGTCGAGCTATGCGGCGACGCTGCGCACGCTGCAGTCGTCCGCCGTGGACGTCCTTGACCAGGCGGTGAGCAAGACTGCGCAGGCTCAGAGGGCTCAGTCGCAGCAATCCCAGTTGGATGTCTCCTCGGAGAGCTACTCCACCGACTCGAGTCAGTTCGATACGCAGATTGCCGGCTATCAGGGGGAGATCCGCGGCTTCGAGGAGAAGCTCCGCGAGTTCGAACGGCAGTGGGACACGGCTGGAAACGCCGCGGCCGATGCCTTCGATACGGCCTTCAAGGATGGACTCACGGCCGGTTGGCTCGAGCGTGCCTGGGACGGGTTGGTGGCTGTCGCGGAGTTCGTGAGCAAGTGGGCCGGGGTGCTGGCCCTCGCGTTCTCGTGGGTGCCTGTTCTGGGGCAATTGTTGACGGTACTGGCGGTGGTGAGCTCCGCCATCTTGCTCATCAACGAGATCGTCAAGGGCATCACCACTGGCGAGTGGGACATCGGGAAAATCATCATGTCAACGCTGGCCATCGTCGCTGCTCCGCTGGCGCGCGTCGTGGGCCCGGCGCTGAAGAGCGGCGTGGCTGCGATGCGTGGCACTCGGCGCCTTGCATCCGCAGGCCGATTTGGTCGAAGCCCGGCGCGCATGCTTCGACAGAGCCAGACAGTTGCGCTAAATGGCATCTCGCGAAGCTTGTCGAATCCACTGAGGTCCTTCGCCAAAGGCTTCGCTGAACCATTCGCCAAGCTTGGCAAGGAGGCAAGTCGGGCGGTGGGGCAGACTCGGACGCAAAACTTTGCCGACCTGGCGAAGGCGTTCGACAAGGGGAAGGGTCTTGTTCCGGGCGAATTCGGGGACGCGCGAAACGTTGTTTCCGTCATTTCGTCGTCACCGCGGGCGTTCTTCACTGGCCAAGGAGCGTCCGCGAGAATCACCGGTGGAGTCATCGTTGGGTACACCGTGGTGAAGTGGGTCCCTGATACCTGGGACACGGTCGTCTCGCTCGGGGCAGGCCATCAGGAAGGTGAAGGGAAGTAGCGTGGAAAACGTCGGATTCGACTGCATCATGAGCGACTCTTGGGTGCCTTTGCCGCGAGTTGAAGAGCGTGTCAAGGTTGGGCGCTGGGCCAAGCGGGAGGCCAAAGCGTTAGTTAAGATGCACGGCGAGCCGCCTCAGCCGGGGGCCCTGGATCAACTGACGGGTGACCTGGCAGGTTGGGCGCAGGTGTCGATCGACGATATGCCACAGATCCACACCGTCTTGGCTCTGACGAATGTCCCGCCGGTGGGCGTGGACGCACTCGGGTACGTCACGGCGTTTCAGCGCGAGGAGACTTTTCAAGCGCCCGCGGACGTTCAGCGCACCGATTTCGACTTGCATGCGACGGAAAGAGTGACCCCTCGCAGTTACGAGGAGGTGGGTGTCCCTCTGGGCCCCGGGGTCAAGACCTTTGTGCTCAGGCGTTCGTCGTTCAATGGGGTCAGCTCCGATGTTCGAAACGTTGACTATTTTGTGTTCCCGAACGAGTATCCCGACAAGTGCGTGGTTGTCGGCGCATACTGGCCGAACCCAGAACACGACGAGTACATTTTTGGCGAATTGGAGAACATGGTTCAAACGCTGAGCATGTTCGTTCAGCCGGAAATCTAGTGCTCACCAATCAAGCCATCGGTGCGCTCGCCAGTTCGCGTGCGGAGAAGCGGGTGGAACCCCGAGAAGTCGTTGAAGTCGAAGCTCACGTGAGCCTGTCGTGGGTTGTCCTGCCGAAGGCGGCGGATGGCACGAAGCCTGCGGAAACCGCCGTCAGGGACCTGGCCGTCACCCATGCGGTGCTGACGGCAATGTTCGTTTCCCGGCGGATCGTGGATTGCCCGCAACCAGCCACAACGAAGTGAAGGAGACAGGACGTGGATCCGACTCTTGTGGGCGTTGAGGTGCGTTATCCCGAAGGTGCACTGGAGCTTCCGGACGCCGGTGAGCGCGTCAAGGTCGGTTCGTGGGCCAAGGCGACGGCGAAGGTCCTGCTTGCCAACGCCGGCATTTCAGGAGACAAGTCTGCGTTCAAGCCGCTGGCACGGCGTTTGGCGGGCTGGGCTGAGGTCAACCGTTCATGGCCGTCGCCACCCACCTCGGGGCTCTTGCTGATTGACCGTGAGTCACTGGTCGAGCGCGCCTACGTCATGCTCTTTACGGTGGAAGCTGATCGCAACCTGAGCGGCCCAAACGACGTGGAACGCGGGTACGAGCTGCACGGAACACTTGCTGTTGCAGAGCCACAACGCGCTCGTCGCGAGGTTCCTGCCGGACCCAGCGTGAGGGCGTTTTCGCAGAGGGAGTCCTCGTTCGGGGGTGCGCCCGCGCTGGTCCGGCACCTCGACGAGTACATTTTCGACCCGACGAATCCCTTCATCTACGTCCTGGCACTTCAATGGATCGACCCTGCCTGGGATCAACAAGGGGCGGGGGTCCTTGACGCGATGGCCGAGTCTCTGAGGCCGCACTTCAGTCGCTAGCCTGTGCGACGCCGCTCCGTGTCACCGTCGCCGCCCCGGACTACCATGGAGGCATGACTCGCCCCGGTGCCGGTTCCCTCGCCCACGCGGCCTCGCCCGCACCGCTGGAGGCAATGGAAGCCGCACGGCTGGCCGTCACGGCCCTCGTGGACGGCGGCGTCCCCTATGTGGTGCTGTGCCCCGGTTCCCGAAGCGCCCCGCTCGCCTACGCGCTGGCCGAAGCCGAGCTGCGCGGCGAGCTGGAGGTCATGATCCGCCTCGACGAACGTGACGCTGGTTTCCTGGCCGTGGGCCTCGCGTCGGCGAGCGGCGCGCCAGTGGCGATCGTCACGACGTCGGGCACTGCCGTGGGGGAACTGGTGCCGGCCATCATGGAGGCCAACCACGCCGGCCTGCCGCTCCTGGCGCTCACCGCCGATCGGCCGGAGGAGCTCCACGGCACCGGTTCCAACCAGACCACCGTGCAGGTCGGCCTCTTCGGCGAGCACGTGCGCGCCTCCCTGCTCGTGGAAGCGGGGGAGGACCCCACTGCCGCCATCAGGGCTGCTCTGCTCGCCAGCGACGGCCTCGCCGCCGAGGACGCCGTGGGCGTCGTCGACGTCCGTCAGGTCCCGCGCGGGCCGGTCCAGGTGGACCTCGCCTTCCGCGATCCGCTCACCCCGCCCGACGACGCGGCGCTCACCGGCCTGCCGCCGGTGGCGGCTCGTCCCGAACTGTTGACGGAGCTCGAGCTGCTTGAGCGGGACGCCGAGGCGGCCGAGGGCCTCGCTGGGTTCGCGGAGTCGATGCGTTCGGCGGCGACGCGGGAGCGCCGCACGGTGGTGGTGGCTGGACACGGTGCGGGCGCCATGGCGGCGGACTTTGCCGCCGCGCTGGGACTGCCGCTGCTGGCCGAACCCAGCTCCGACGCCCGCTTTGGCGCCACCGCGGTGGGCGCCTACCAATTCCTCTTGCCGGCCCTCGCCGGCACGGTCGAGGCAGTGGTGCTCTTCGGCCGGCCCACGCTGTCCCGGCCCGTCGCCGCACTCTTGAACCGCGACGGCGTGGACGCCGCGATGTACCTGACCGAGCCATCGCCGTGGTTCACGCCCGGGCGCCGGCGCGAGCGGGTGATTTCCGAGCTTCACGAGCTGGCGGCGTTCGCCGGCCACGCGCCGGGGGAGTGGCTCGCCGACTGGCTGGGGAAGGATGCCGAGGCGCGGGAGGCCATGGAGCTGGTCCTGGCCCAGCGCGAAGGGGAGACGGGCCGGCTCACCGGCCCGGCCCTCGCTGCGACGGTGTGGGAGGCACTCGACGGCCCTTTGGTGCTTGGTTCCTCGCGCCCTGTCCGCGACATGGACATCATGGCCGCGCCGCGGTCCGGGCGCGGGCCGCGCGTCTTCGCCAATCGCGGGCTGGCCGGGATCGACGGCACTCTTGCGACCGCCGCGGGCGTGGCCCTCGCTGAACGACGCCGCACGGTCGCCTTGATGGGGGACGTCACCTTCCTCCACGACGCCGGAGGGCTCCTGCTCCCCACCTTCGAGCGTGAGCCGCGCCTCGACGTGATCGTGGCGCAGGACGACGGCGGCACCATTTTTTCCACCCTGGAACACGGGGCGGTGGCCGAGCGCGGCGCCTACCGCGGCGCTGTCACGCGCTACTTCCGCACGCCGCACGGTCTCGACCTTGCCCCCATCGCCCAGGCCTACGGCTGGGACGCCACGACGGCCACCACGCACCAAGCGGTGCGCGCCTGGCTTGCCGAGGGCTCGACGGCGGGTGGCCGCCGGCTGCTGGAGGTGCCGGTGGAGCGCAGGGATCCCAGGGGGCTGCACCGGGCGCTGGCCGCGGCGGCCGCGTCAGCGCTGGGCTGAGGCGGGGGCCGACCCTCCTGGAGTCGCGTCCACGAATTTCAGCCCGGACATGATGTCGTCGGCGGGACTAACGGCACTGTCTTGGGCGAGGAGATCGTAAAAGAGGTCATCAGCTCGTCCGCGATCTCGCGGAAGGCTGCATCGTCTTCGGGGCTGTCCCATTCGATGTGGAAGGCGATCAGGATGTCCGGCGTATTGGGGGGAAAGAGGTAGTACTCCAGGTGCCGGACGTCCTTGACGTCGTTGTTGAAGACACTCGTGCGGATCGCGAAGGTTCTTGCTGTGGGGCCGGCAGGTAGCTCGATTACTTCCGTGGTGGGGTTACCCACCAGTGGGTCGGAGCTGATCACGTAGCGAGCGGCGTCGACGGCAGTCATCATGCTCTCGTCGCGTTTGAGTGAGGTCAGCCAGGAAAAGGCGTCGACCCCGAAACGGGGCTCGGAGAGCCAAACGTGGGCGACCTCGGCCTTGGGCATGGTGCTGAGTCTGGCAGCGTGCCACAGCAGGTCATTGGCTACGAGCGCCAGCTCGCCGTCCGGGACGGGCTGATACGGCGATCTTCGGCCGACCTTGATGGCTTCGTTGTCAGCCCATTTGCGTGCCTGGCGGGCCGACATCCCGCGGGGCACGATGACCTGAGAGTCGTATGAGTTGTACGCATACTCAGGTGCGCGCGTACTGGACGGGAGCGAGACCATCTTGAACTAGTCAGTGATGGGCCGGCACGGGCTCGACGACAAGGCTGGCCATGATCATCTCGGCCGTCTCCCGGATGGCGTCGTCAACTTCCCAGTTCTGCCACTCGAAGTGCAGGGTGACGATGCCGCCGGGCTGATCGCGGAGGAAGAGGAAATGGTTGAGGTGGCGGACCTGGTGGGGTTCGCCGCAGAAGACACCCTCGACCACGGAGTAGGAGACCCCGGCGGTACCCGCGGGATACGAGGTCCTGTGGGTCCGGCGAGGCTGCACCGGTCGACCCGGTGTCACATTAAAGGTGGACACGTCCTCGGGTGAGGCGAGTGAATCGTCGGCGGTCAGCTTGCTCATCGTTGAGAACGCGTCGACGCCGAAGCGGGGTTCCTGAATCCAGGCGTCGGCGAAGTCCGCTTGCGGGAGCCCCCGGTAGTGGCCGAAGAGCCACATGAGGTCGTGAACCACGAGCGAGACCTCGCCCTCGGGCACCGGCTGGTACGGGGACCGCTCGGCGACGGCTCTGGCGGCGTCGATGGCCCATTTCTTGGTGCGCACGCGCTCGTCGTGGCGGGGGAGGGGAACCTGGGCCCCGAATCCCTCGACCTTGTAGGTCCACATCAGCGAAGATCCATGACTAGCAAGCCTCGTGCTCCTAGCGGAGGAATGAGGCACGGGGCACCGTCGGGGCCGCTTCGATGGCGAGCGAGGACATGATGTCATCGGCGGTCCCCTTGATCGCGTCGTCGTCCTGCCAATCCACCCACTCGAAGTGGAGAACGATCACGAACCCGGGCTTCTCGGAGGGGAACAGGTAGTGGTCGAGATGACGGACCTCTTGCGGCTCGTTGTTGAAGGCGGACTTGACGAGGGCGAAGGCAATGGCCGACTCCCCGGCGGGGTACTGCTTCAGCTGGATGTCGCGTGGCCCTGCGAGCTCACCCGGGTACGTGCTGAAGCCGGCGACGTCCTGCACGCCGCTCAGCGCGCCGTCGGTGGTCAGCCGAGTCATCCATGAGAGTGCGTCGACTCCAAAGCGTGGTTCGGAGATCCAGGCGTCCGCGAAGTCGGCCTGGGGAACGCTGCGGTACCGGGCGAGCTGCCAGATGAGGTCGTTGGCCACGAGCGCGACCTCGCCGTCTGATACCGGCTGATAGGGCGAGTTCGCTGCCGCGGCTCGTGCCGTTTCAAGTGCCCACTTCTTGGGTCGCACCTTCACGTCATGCTGGGGCAGTGGGTACTGGGAACCAAAGGTCTCCACGGTGAAGAGCCAGTCGAGTTCAGCCACGGTTGTACTCACTCTCCGCGAAGTCGCTCATCATGGAGTCCCACTTGTCAGCGATGCTCCCCGGAGCGCTCCCCAGCTGCGGTCCGTTCTCCGCCATCGAGGTGGCGGAACGGAACCAGTTGACTGTCTGCACGCTGAGGTTCGTGGCGTGCATCCAGTTCCCGAAGTTTCCCATGTACTTGTTCAACTCGGCGAGCGATGCAGGATCCTTCATGAGTCGGTTGATGTTGACAGCATCCTTGAACGGGCCGGGGAGGAGTCCACGGCCGTGGTCCAGCTCGTTGAGGGCTGTCTTCCAGTAGCCATCTGCCTTCACAGCATCACGCGTCTTGGCGAAATCGGCGCCGTACTTTCGGAAGCCTTCCTGCATCGCGCGGAGAGGATTCCTCATCGCTGCACCGTATTCGCCTGCCGCGCCCGGCCCCGTCGTTGAGCCAGGCCGGCGCCCCTTCGACACAGACCTGAACTCCGCTCTCGTGCGCGCTGCCACACCCTTGCTTGCACGACTGGCGGCCCCCGAGAGCTTGGTTCCCCTGAGGGCCATGGCGCCGCCCTTGAGCAACCCGCTTGCCCCCTTGGCCAATGCCCCGCCGAAGATTCCGACAGCCGCCCAAACAACATCTCCCACATCACCTCCGTAGCCGATGGCGAGCACCAGCTTCGTGATGAGGTTGAGTGCAGCCACGACGAGGGCCAAGACAGCCAGGGCCTGGCCCAAGAACGGAACCCAAGACAGGACCAGAGCGGCGATGGAGAGAACCGTGGACAAGGTATCCAGGATCTCCGAGGCCATCTGCCAGAACTTCTCCCACGGATCCGGGGTGAGCCCGTCGTCAAAGCTCCCGTCGATTGCGGAGGCCGCGCGAATGCCGGCCTCAAGCCACTCGTTGTGGATGGCGTTCAGCGCTCGGTCGTTCGTGCCTTCCGCCTCGTAGAGATCCGTGACCTTGCGGTCGGCGGCAGCCCACTGCGTGCCGTCCTCGTCTTGGTCCACGGTCAGACCGTCGCGGGCGCGCTCAGCGCTGGCCTTGTCCTCCTTGGTCTGCAGTGCAGTGTTCAGGGCCGTGACGGCCCGGCGCTGCACATCGTCGAGCTCGCCCGCATACGTCTCCAAGGCGGAGGCCACGGTGGTGTAGCGCCCGTGTGCCCGGTAGATGCTGTCGCCCGTGTCGCCGGACATGCTCTTGAACTCCGTCACGGCATCGGAGTCGGCACTCTGATCGTTCTTGATCTGCTCCAGCTTGTCCTTGGCTGTCTGCAGCGCGGCCGCGGTGTCGCGGAACTCCTTGGCCATGGTCCGGATCTGGTCGGCATCGCCGGGGACCGGGTCGCTCCGGCCGATCTCCGACCAATCGATGGTGGGGCTGTAGCCCGAGTAGTACGTCGCCATGATGTGTCCTAAACCGCCCCATTGTTGGCGCACGTGGCCGAGCCGTTCAACTGGCTCTCCAGCTGCGTGTCGACGTCCACGATGGTTTCCCCGATGCCCCGCGCGGCATCGCCCAGGCCACCGATGGCCGTGAGCATCTCCTCGCGCTTCTTCTTCCAGTTGCTGCCGAACTCAGCCACCTTGCCGCTGAGGGTAGCGTCGCTGATGAAGCCGCACGTGTTGTCTGCTCGCTGCGGCAGGCTCTCGAAGTCCGCCTTGACGACGCCGAGTGCCCGACCCGCATCGATCAGCGCGTCGGGGTTGATGTTGAGTTTCCCGCTCACGGGGCATCCTGCCTTTCAGCGAGGTGGTGGGCCTGCACGAGGTCGTCGCGCTCTTGAACGTCGAAGTGAAAGGTGGCGGCGACCGCATCGAAAAGCTCAACGATGGGTTCGCGCAGATCGTCCGGAACGGCGGAGGAGAAGGTGAGCCCGAAGTAGCCGGAGGCGTCGAGGTGGGGAACAAAGTAATCCACGACGGTGGACTCGAACTCCGTTCCCTCCAGCTCGGTCGGAAGCACCCTGACGCGCCGCACCGCATCTCCGGCCACCACGCGCTGCCGGCCGTACTCCACGGTGCGCGGAGCCGTCATCTGTTCCTCCAGGTCCACGAGCTTCACGCCGGCGGGATCCGGGGTGAAGCTCACGAGGACGCTCCCGCCAAAGGGGAATCCGGGGAAAATCTCGTAGGCCAGCGCCAGGCTGACGCCGTGGTTTTCGGCCGCCCGCATGGCCTGGAACTGCAGGCCATCCTCGAGGTCGCGGCGCAGCTTCGGCGCGTCGTCTCGGCCCACGAATCGCTCCTTGACGAGCGCGCGGATGCGCTGCTGCCGTGCCTCGTGGGGGTGCAAGGTGATGGTGTGCCACTCGCGCGGGAGCAGCATGCGCCAGCGGTCGTGTGGATCGCTCATCTGCCCCCCCCCTGGCTCGCGTCCATCCCGAAAGTCCATCAATCACACTAACGGCGTCAGAATACGCGCGCAAGAAAAAACGGGTCCGGACTTCATGTGAAGTCCGGACCCGTTCTCGGTCCGCGTGCGGCGCGGCAATCAGTCCTCTTCGACCACCACGTGATTGGGGTCCAGGACGCGGCGCAGGAAGTCCTTGGTGCGGGCCTGCTGCGGGTTGCCGATGACCTCGGCCGCGGGGCCCTGCTCCACGACCACGCCGCCGTCCATGAAGACCACCTTGTCCGCGACCTCCTTGGCGAAGCCCATTTCGTGCGTCACGACCACCATGGTCATGCCGGCCTGGGCCAGCTTGCGCATGATGGCGAGGACGTCGCCCACGGTCTCCGGGTCCAGCGCGGAGGTCGGCTCGTCGAAGAGCATGAGCGAGGGATTCATCGACAGCGCCCTGGCGATCGCCACGCGCTGCTGCTGCCCTCCCGAGAGCTCGCCCGGGTAGCGGTGAGCCAGGTGTCCAAGGCCAACGGACTCCAGCTCGGCGCGGGCGATCGCCTCGGCCTCCGCCTTGGGGCGCTTGAGCACCTTGACCTGGCTCACGGTGCAATTGCCGAGCACGGTCAGGTGTGGGAAGAGGTTGAACTGCTGGAAGACCATGCCCACGTGGCGGCGCATCTGATTGACGTCCACATCGGGGTCGGTCACGGCGTAGCCGCCCACCTCGATGATCCCGTCGTTGGGCTGCTCCAGGAGGTTGATGCAGCGCAGCAGGGTCGACTTACCCGAACCGGACGGGCCGATGAGGCACACGACCTCGCCGGGAGAAACATCGAGGCTGATGCCCTTGAGCACCTCGTTGTCGCCGTAGGCCTTGCGCAGGCCCGCGATGTGAACGCCCGCCGCGGCGGTCTGCAATGACTGGCTCATGCTCAGGCCTCCTGGGTGGTGCCGGCGGACGGGGTGAGGGACTTGCCCGCCTTGCGGGGGCGGGAGACCTGCGAGGAGCGCTTCTCGAACCAGCGGGCCAGGAAGCTCAACGGCAGCGTGACGACGAGGTAGAGCGCGCCGGCCACGATGAGTGGCGTCATACCGGCCCCGTATTCGGTGATGCCGTTGCGGCCGAAGGAGGTCAGCTCGTACTGCGTGATCATCATGCCGAGGATGTAGGCCAGCGAGGTGTCCTTGGTCAGGAGGATGAACTCGTTCGTCAGCGGCGGCAGGACGATCTTGAACGCCTGCGGGATCACGATCGTCACCATGGCCCGCCAGTGCGGCATGCCCAGCGAACGGGCCGCCTCCATCTGACCCTTGGGTACGGCCTGCAGGCCGGCGCGCAGCGTCTCGGCGATGTAGGCGGCGGAGGAGAGACCAAGCGCCACAGTGACGTTGACCCACTGCGGCCACTGGGTGCCGAAGGCGAGCGGCATGCCGAGGCCGAAGGCGACGAGCACGAGGATCGCGGGGATGCCGCGGAAGAATTCGATATAGGCGGTAGCGAGCCAGCGGTACGGGGCGAAGCTGGCGGTCTTCATGAGCGCCAGCACCAGGCCGAGGATGAGGCCGAACGCGAAGGACGTCAGCGTGTAGAAGAGGGTGTTCTTGAGGCCGGTCAGGATGACCTCGGGGAACATTCCGCCGATCTTGTCGAAGCGGAAGAAGGAATCGATGATGAGCGGCCAATTGGCCAGGAACACCACGAGCAGGATGACCAGCGCGAAGACGCCGATCTGGATCCCCTGGCTGACGCGGGCCTTCTGGCGAGGGGTCATGGACATGAAGAGTGCCTTTCGGACGTCGAAGCCGGTGCCCCGGGAAGGTCACCCTCCCCGGGGCACGCGATCGAGTGGTGTTACTTGGCGCCCTCGCCGAACCACTTCGTCTTGATCTCGGTCATCTTGCCGGACGACTCCAGGTCGGCCAGCGTGCCGTTGACGGCCGCGAGCATGGCGGCGTCACCCTTCTGCACAGCGACACCGAGCTGCTCGCCGGTTTTGATCTCCTGCACCACCTCGAGGTCTGCATGATCCTTGATGCCGTAGCGCAGGATCGACTGGTTTCCGAGGGAGGCGTCGGTCGTGCCGGCAATGAGGGACTGGACCTGCATCTCGCCCGTGTCGAAGCCCGTGGCGACGATGCCCTGCTCCTTGGCGTAGTCGGAGCCCGTGGTGGAGGACTGCACGCCGACCTTCTTGTCCTTGGCGGAAGCCAGGTCGGTGATGCCAGAGCCCTTCTTCGCCACGAGCACCAGGTCGTCATCCAGGTATGGCGTGGAGAAGTCCATGTTGCCCTTGCGCTTCTCGGTGATGGAGATGCCCGAGATGGCGATGTCGCACTTGGTCTTGAACAGGCCCGACTGGATCGAGTCGAAGGAGTCCTTGATGACGGAGAGCTCGGCGCCGACCTTGGTGGCGACGGCGGCGGCGATGTCCATGTCGAAGCCCACGTACTTGCCGCCCTCTTCGTACTCGAAGGGCTTGTAGGGGATGTCGGAGCAGACCGTGAGCTTGCCGGCGTTCTTCAGCGTGACCGCGGCGGCGCCGCTGCTGGCCCCGGCGGAGCCGGAGGAGGACGAGGCCGGGGAGGAACCACTGCCGCAGGCGGACAGCGACAGGGCCGCGACGGCGGCAAGTGCAGAAACAGCAAGGGTGGTGCGACGCATGAGTGATACCTCGTGTTTGGCGATGCAAATGATGCGCCAGTGTATCCATCACTTGTGTCGCGTAGATCACATGCGCGTGACGGAGGTGTCCGGTGTGTCGGACACGCGGCCCGCGGGCCACGCCGTCTCCAAGCACGACGACGCCCTGGTGACCTATGAATCCACAGGTCACCAGGGCGTCGTCGTGCCTTGGGCGGCTAGCTCACTCGGTGTCGAGACCCACGTGCGTGGGGTCGAGGACACGGCGCAGGAAGTCCTGCGTGCGCGGCTGGCTCGGGTTGCCGATGACCTCGGCTGCGGGGCCCTCCTCGACCACCACCCCGCCGTCCATGAAGACGACGCGATCGGCGACCTCCTTGGCGAAGCCCATCTCGTGCGTCACCACGACCATGGTCATGCCCTCCTGCGCGAGCTTGCGCATGATGGCCAGGACGTCGCCGACCGTCTCCGGGTCAAGGGCGGAGGTGGGCTCGTCGAAGAGCATGAGCTCGGGGTCCATGGACAGCGCGCGGGCGATCGCGACGCGCTGCTGCTGGCCGCCGGAGAGCTCCCCGGGGAAGCGGTGCGCCAGGTGGCCAAGGCCCACGGCCTCGAGGTGGCGCAGGGCGATCGCCTCGGCCTCGGCCTTGGGGCGCCTCAAGACCTTCACCTGGCTCACGGTGCAGTTCTTGAGGACCGTGAGGTGCGGGAAGAGGTTGAACTGCTGGAACACCATGCCCACGCGGCGGCGCAGGGCGTCGATGTTGACGTCGGGGTCCGTGGCCGTGAAACCGCCCACCTCGATGACGCCGTCGTTCGGGGTCTCGAGGAGGTTGATGCAACGCAGCAGCGTGGACTTGCCGGAGCCGGACGGGCCGATGAGGCACACGACCTCACCCGGGGCGACGTCGAGGCTGATGCCCTTGAGCACCTCGTTGTCTCCGTAGGCCTTGCGCAGGCCGGCGATGCGCACGCCGGCGGCGGACTGGACGGGGGATGCCACGCTCATGCCGCGACCTCTTCCTTCTTAGCGGACTGCGAGGCATGCGCGCCCTCGGCCGCGCGCTTCGGGGCCCGGCTCGTGGCCTGGGTGCGGCGCTCGAACCAGCGCGAGAGCGCCGTGAGCGGGAGCGTGAGGACCAGGTAGAGCAGGCCGCCCACCACGAGCGGCGTGATGCCGGCGTTGTACTGGTTGATGCCGTCGTTGGCGAACTTGGTCATCTCGTACTGCGTGGCCATGACGCCCAGCACGTAGACGAGCGAGGAGTCCTTGGTGAGCAGGATGATCTCGTTGGTCAGCGGCGGGAGCACGATCTTGAAGGCCTGCGGGATCACGATGGTGATCATGGCGCGCCACTGCGGCATGCCGAGCGAGCGGGCCGCCTCGAGCTGGCCCTTGGGCACGGCCTGCAGGCCGGCGCGCAGGGTCTCGGCGATGTACGCGGAGGAGACCAAGCCCAGGGCCAGGACGGCGTTGACGCCGAGCGGCCACTTGACGTCGAAGGCCATCGGCACGCCGAAGCCCACCACGAGCAGCACGAGCAGGGCAGGGACGCCGCGGAAGAACTCGATGAACGCCGTGGCGATCCAGCGGTACGGGCCAAAGTCGCTGCGGCGCATGAGCGCCAGGATCAGGCCGAGCACGAGGCCGAAGGCGAAGGCGCCCAGCGTGTAGAGCACGGTGTTGCGCATGCCCACCAGGATCACGTCCGGGAACATGGGCGCGACGGCACCGAAGTTGAAGAAGGTCTTGCTGACCTTGCCCCAATTCGTGGCCAGGACCAGCGCGGCGACCGCGACGATCAGGACGATCAGCTGGATCGCCTTGATGGTCAGGGACCGCTGACGGGCGGTCATGGACATGCTCTTCACTCCTTGTGGTGGGCGGGGTTCGCGGGGGTCGGCGCGGGTGGCGCCGACGCGCGGCGGCCGGCGCCCCTGGATGTGGGGCGCCGGCCGCTCGTGAGGGGACTACTTAACGTCGGAGCCGAAGTACTTCTGCTTCAGCTTGAGCATCTCGCCGGAATCCTCGAGGCGCTTCAGGGTCTTGTTGACGGCCTCGAGCATCGGGGCGTTGTCCTTCTTGACCGCGATGCCGAGCTTCTCGCCCGTGGGTATGTCGGCGACCTTGACGAGGTCGGCGTTGTCCTTGGCGGCAAAGAGCAGCACGGACTGGTTGCCGAGCGCGGCGTCGTTGGTGCCGGCGGCGACGGCCTGGATCTGCAGGCCCACGTCCTTGAAGGACACGGGGGTGATGCCGTTCTGCTTGGCCCAGGACTCGCCCGTGGTGGCCTGCTGGACGCCGACCTTCTTGCCGTTCTTGGCGTCGTCGATCGAGGCGATGCCGGAGTTCTTGTTGGCCATCAGCACCAGGTCGTCATCCAGGTAGGGCGTGGAGAAATCCATCTTCGCCTTGCGGGTGTCGTTGATGGTGATGCCGGAGGCGGCGATGTCGCACTGGGTCGCCAGGGCGATGCCGGAGTCCATGGTCTCGAAGCCCACGTTGAGGATGTTCAGCTTCAGGCCGGCGTCGTCGGCCACGGCCTTGGCGAGGTCCATGTCGAAGCCGACCGTGGTGCCGTTCTCCTGGTACTCGAAGGGCTCGTACGGCGGGTTGGTGCAGACCGTGAGGGTGCCGGAGCTGATGGTGGAGAGCGAGCCGCCGCCGGAGGCCGCGGGCTCGGCGTCGGAGCCGGAACCGCAGGCGGTGAGGGACAGGGCGGCAACGGCGGCCAGGGCGAGGGCCGACGCGTGGGACGAGCGCATGAGAATCCTTGAGACGGTGCCGCGCACCAGGGTGCGCATAAAAATTAAGTCCCCTGCATAGTAGCCAAGAATATGCGCCGGGGCACCTTTGGTGTGACCAAGCACGCAGGCGATCATGGCGCGCCGCACGTGACCGCGCGAGTTTGCGTGGCTTGCGTCGTGAAGGGGCCGGTCTTGACGGCGTAAGGCACGCAAAGTCCTGGGGCTGCCGGTGTTCGCGAGTGCCTCGGGGTGACGGTGTGCTTTCGCGAGTGGCGGGTGTCGCCCGCAGCGGCGTTGTGGCGCCCCGCGGCCCGCGCGAACGCGGGGGGCGATCCCGCGGCGCGCGCGGGCGCGCGGGCCCCGGG
>JALAHE010000341.1 GCA_022712075.1 Galactobacter sp. | reverse complement strand
CTTTCAAGAACTCCCCCGCCCGCGGTCCCATCGGGACCGCACCCCACCAACCCAGGAGCATCACCATGCAGCTGCAATTCGCCATCGACACCGTGACCCTCGAGAACGCCCTGGAGCTCGCCGCCCAGGCGGCCCCGCACGTCGACATCCTCGAGCTCGGCACGCCGCTCATCAAGGCCGCGGGCCTCGGCGCGATCACGGCCATCAAGCAGGCCCACCCGGACAAGGTGGTCTTCGCCGACCTCAAGACCATGGACGCCGGCGAGCTCGAGGCCGACCTCGCCTTCTCCGCGGGCGCCGACCTGGTCTCCGTGCTCGGCGTCGCCGACGACTCCACCATCGCCGGTGCCGTCACGGCCGCCACCCGCCACGGCAAGGGCGTCGTGGCCGATCTCATCGGCAGCCCGGACAAGGCGGCCCGCGCCCGCGAGGCCGTGGCGCTCGGTGTCTCCTACGTGGAGATGCACGCGGGCCTCGACGAGCAGGCCAAGGAGGGCTACTCCCTCACCGACCTCCTGCGCGCCGGCGAGGCGGCCGGCGTGCCCTTCTCCGTGGCCGGCGGCGTCAACGGCTCGACGATCGGCGCCGTGCGCGACGCGGGGGCCGACGTCGCCGTGGTCGGGTCCGCCATCTACAGCGCGCCCGACGTGGCCGTTTCCGCTCGCGAGCTGCGCGAAGCAGCCGTCGTTGCCGCCTGAACCGCCCCAAGCCACGACGCCGCGTGGCCGGCCCGCCCGGGCCGGTCACGCGGCGTCGTCGTGCGTCGAGCCGCCTAGCTGTTCGCCCCGAGGTGCGCGCGCAGCCAGGGAGCGATGACGGAGCCTTCGGTTCCGGGAGCCCCGTCGAGCACCTGCCGCACCGTCCCCTCGGCGATGATGCGGCCGCCCTGATCCCCGCCGCCGGGGCCCACGTCGACGATCCAGTCGGCGTTGGCGATGAGATCGAGGTCGTGCTCGATCACGATGACCGTGCCGCCCGCCGCCACGAGGCTGCGCAGCACGCCCACGAGCGTGGCGACGTCCTTCGGGTGCAGGCCGATGCTCGGCTCGTCGAACACGAAGATCCCGCCGTCCTGACCCCGCCCCAGCTCGGTGGCCAGGCGCAGGCGTTGGGACTCCCCGCCGGAGAGCGCCGGCGTGGCCTCGCCCAGCGTGAGGTAGCCGAGGCCAACCTCGATGAGCGAGCGCAGGGTCTTGCGGCCCTTCGCGCTGCCGGTCCAGTTCGCCTCGGCGTCCTCGATCGTCTGCTTGAGGAAGGCGGCGATGTCGAGGCCGTCCAGCAGCACCTCGCGCGTCTGATCGGTGTAGCGCAGCCCGTGGCAGACGGGGCAGACCATCTCGAGGTCCGGTAGGTACTGCAGGTCGAGCGAGAGCTCGCCGAGGCCCTCGCACTCGGGGCAGCGCCCTCCCTTGGCGGTGTTGTAGGAGAACCAGCTCGCGCTCCAGCCGCGTGCCCTCGCCTCGTCCGTGGCGGCGTAGCGCTTGCGCACCTCGTCGAAGACACCGCTGTAGGTGGCCGGGGTGGAGCGGGCGTTGGCGCCGATGGGCGTGGAGTCCGCCACGACGAGGCGGGTCAGCCCCGGAACGCTCAGCGACTGCACCCAGGCCGGCTTGCGTGCCTCTCCAAGCATGGATTCGATGCCCGGCACGAGCGAGTCAACGATGAGCGCGGACTTTCCGGCCCCCGAAACCCCCGTGATGACGCTCATCCGGCCGAGCGGCAGGCGCAGCTCCACGTCGCGAAGGGACAAGTATTCCGAAACGCGCATGTTCAGCCACTCGCCCGCCGGCGGCGGGGCCAGCGGCTGCCCGAGCACCACTGACGCACCGCCCGCGAGGTACGGCCCGGTCACCGAGTGAGGATCGGCCTCGAGCTGGCCCGGAGTGCCCTGCGCCGTGATGGTGCCGCCGTGGCGGCCGGCGCCCGGGCCCACCTCGATGAGTTCGTCTACGGCGCGCAGCACCGCGACATCGTGGTCCACGACCACGAGCGAATTGCCCTGCTCCACGATCGAGTCCATCACCCCGACGAGCCCCGCCACCGCCTCGGGGTGCAGCCCGACGGTCGGCTCGTCGAGGACGTAGAGCATGCCGGTCGTCCGGCGCATCGCCGTGGCGGCCAGCTCGAGGCGCTGCCGCTCCCCCGTGGACAGCGTCTCCCCGCGCCTATCCGGGGACAGGTAGCCGAGCCCCAGGCGCAGCAAGGGCTCGACGGCGCGGAGCAGCTCCGCGCCAAGGTGGGCGGCCGGCTCCTGGTTGAGTGCCGGGAGATCGGCGGCGGCTTGGGCCTTGGAGTCGCCTGGCGCGAACGGGACGGGAGATCCGGCCGCTCCGGCCGGGGCACCGCCATCGTGCCCGGCGCCGGAGGTGCGGGGCGCACCCGAGCCCTCGGAGGCGGCGTCGTGCAGTTCCTGGCTGAAGCCCGGCAGGGCCTCGAGCGGCAGGGCGAGGAGCTGCGGCAGGGTGCGGCCGAGCAGCGTGGAGCTGCGGGCGGCCGGCCCCAGGCCGGAACCCCCGCACTCGGGGCAGGGCGCCCAGACGAGGAAGCGGTCGGCGCCGTGGCGCTCACCAGAGGACCGCGCGCTGGTGCCGAGGCTCAGCACGGATTGCACCGCCGACTCGTAGACGGCGTCCATCTCGAAGGCGCGGCCGTTCTTGCTCGTGATGACCACGTGGCGCTTGGTGGTGGGTCCGTCGAGGACGATCCCCTGCTCGCGCGGAGTGAGCTCCTCGAACGGGATGTCCGTGCGCACCCCGAGCTCCTTGGCGACCACCGGCATGTGCTTGCGGCCCGTGAGGCGCCACGGCGCCACCGCACCCTGGTCGAGCGTCAGGCTCGGGTCGGGGATGAGTGCCGTGCGGTCCACCTCGGAGACCCGGCCCAGGCCCTGGCAGCGCGGGCACGCCCCGAGGGACGCGGAGGAGAAGGACTCCGCAGAAGGCAGGTGGAAGGACAGCCCGTCCACGGGGCAGACGAGGCGCTCGGAGGCCCAGGCCGCCGGCGTCGCCGCGACGGGGTGGCCTTCCGGACACAGGTGCGAGCCGAGCCGACTTATGCTCAGGCGCAGCACGGCGCCGACCTCGGAGAGCGGCGCCACGGAGGAGCGCGGGGCGGGCGCGGGCGGG
>JALAHE010000340.1 GCA_022712075.1 Galactobacter sp. | reverse complement strand
GCCCGTGATGACGGCGACCTTGCCGGCGAGGCGGGCGGACAGGTCGAAGGGGGTGAGCTCGCTCATTGAAATCCGTCCGTTAAAAGCTGGCGGGGCCGACTAGTCGGCGCTGTAGAAGACGTTTTTGGTTTCGGTGAAGTGCTCAGCGGCGTCGGGCCCGAGCTCGCGGCCCAGCCCGGAGTGCTTGAAGCCGCCGAAGGGCGTGGAGTAGCGCACCGAGGAGTGCGAGTTCACGGAGAGGTTCCCCGCCTCGACGGCGCGGCTCACGCGCAACGCACGGCCGAGGTCCCGCGTGAAGATGGAGCCGGAGAGCCCGTACTCGCTGCTGTTGGCCAGGGCGATCGCGTCCGCCTCGTCCTCGAAGCGCAGCACCGAGACCACCGGGCCGAAGATCTCCTCGCGCACCACCCGGTCGCCGCGTTCCGGCGTGAGCACGGTGGGTGCGAACCAGTAGCCGGGCCCCTCCGGGGCAAAGCCGCGGAAGGCGACCGGCGCGTCGTCGGGCACATATTCCGCCACGCGGTCGCGGTGCAAGGCCGAGACCAACGGGCCCATCTGCGTCTCGGCGAGGGTCGGGTCCCCGACCTTGAAGTCCTTGACCGCGCTCTCGAAGCGCTCCATGAACTCGTCGTAGACGCTCGCCTGCACCAGCAGGCGAGAGCGCGCGCAGCAGTCCTGGCCCGAGTTATCGAAGACACTCGACGGCGCGGTGGCCGCCGCCTTCTCGATGTCGGCATCGGCGAAGACAATGTTGGCGCTCTTGCCGCCGAGCTCCAGCGTGACGCGCTTGACCTGCGCCGCCGCGGTGGCGGCGAGCCGCGTGCCAACGGCCGTGGATCCAGTGAAGACGAGCTTGCCAACGTGCGGGTGGTCCACGAGCCGGGCCCCCACCTCGGAACCCTTGCCCGGCAGCACCTGGAAGAGCCCCTCCGGCAGGCCGGATTCGAGGGCGAGCTCCGCGAGCCGCAGGCTCGTGAGCGGCGTCCATTCGGCCGGCTTGAGCACCACCGCGTTCCCCGCGGCGAGCGCCGGGGCAAAGCCCCAGGACGCGATGGTCATGGGGAAGTTCCAGGGGGTGATGACGCCGACGACGCCGATGGGCTCGTGGAACGTGACGTCGATGCCGCCGGCCACCGGAATCTGGGAGCCGATCAGCCGCTCGGGGGAGGCCGAGTAGTAGTTGAGCACGTCGCGGACGTGCCCCGCCTCCCAGGTGGCGTTGCCGATGGGGTGCCCGGAGTTGCGCACCTCGAGGGCTGCGAGTTCGGGGATCGCCGCGTCCACGGCCGCAGCGAAGCGGCGCAGACCGAGCGCCCGGTCGGCGGGGGCGAGGGCTGCCCAGCGGCGCTGGGCCGCCTTGGCCGTGGCCACCGCCTCGTTGGTTTCCTCGACGCCGAGCCCGGCGACCTCCGCGACGACGGTTTCGTCGGCCGGGTTGAGGATGGTGTGCATCGACATCTAGTGCTCCTGCTTCTGACGGGCAAAGTCCTTGGCGGCGTCGACGAGGCCGGCGAAGATCCTGCGGTCCTCAGCGTCCTCCTCCGGATGCCACTGCACCGCGACGCCGAATCGAGCTGCCGGGTCCTCGATGGCCTCGATGACGCCGTCGGACGAGCGGGCGGTGACGACGAGCCCCTCTCCCACGGCGTCGATGGCTTGGTGGTGGTAGACCTGCGCGTCGACACCGTCGCCGATCAGCGCGCCCAGCGCCGTGCTGCGTTCAACGCTCACGGGCTCGCTGCCGAAGCGGGCGGCGCCGGGCTGGTAGCGCTCGTCGCCCACGAGATCGGGGAGGTGCTGGTGCAGGCTCCCGCCCCTGGCGACATTGAGCACCTGGGCCCCGCGGCAGATGCCGAGGTACGGGAGGGCGGCCTCGGCCGCGGCGGCGAGCAGCGCGGTTTCCCACGCGTCCCGGTCCGCGCGCGGGGCCCCCGTCTTGGGATGCGCCTCCTGCCCGTAGAGCGCCGGGTCGACGTCGGCGCCACCGGAGACGATGAGCCCGTCAAGCCTCGAGACCACGGCGGCGGCCACCTCGGGCGAGCTGGGTTGCGGCGGCAGGAGGATCGCGATGCCCCCGGCGTCGGTCACCGCGTCGAGGTACACCTTCGGGAGGAAGCTCGCCGGCACGTCCCAGACGCCGGTCTGCGCCTGCTCCAGGTAGGTCGTGACCCCGATGAGCGGGGCGGGCTCAGAGGCGCTCGAAGCCACGGAAACGCTCCCAATCCGTCACGGCCGACTCGAAGGCGGCCAGCTCGATGCGGGCGTTGTTGACGTAGTGGTCCACCACGTCGTCGCCGAAGGCCGCGCGCGCGATGTCGCTGTGTTCGAAGAGGTCGGCGGCCTCAGCGAGCGTGTGGGGCACGTGCTCGGCGTTGGAGGCGTACGCATTGCCCGAGAGCGCCTCGGGGAGCTCCAGCTCGTGCTCCACCCCGTAGAGCCCGGCGGCGATCATGGCGGCGACCGCCAGGTACTGGTTCACATCGCCGCCCGGCACGCGGTTCTCGAAGCGCATCGACTGCCCGTGCCCCACAATGCGCAGGGCGCACGTGCGGTTGTCCAGGCCCCACGCCACGGCGGTGGGCGCAAAGGAGCCGGGGACGAAACGCTTGTAGGAGTTGATGTTCGGCGCAAAGAAGAGGGTGAACTCGCGCAGGGCCGCGAGCTGGCCGGCCAAGAAGTGCCTGAAGGTCTTGCTCATGCCGTGCTCTTCTGAGTCGTCGGCAAAGACCGGCGTGCCTGCGTCGTCGCGCAAGGACAGGTGAACGTGGCACGAGTTGCCCTCGCGCTCGTTGAACTTGGCCATGAAGGTGATCGACTTGCCGTGCTGCTCTGCGATCTCCTTGGCACCGTTCTTGTAGATCGAGTGGTTATCGCACGTCTTGAGCGCGTCGGCGTAGCGGAAGGCGATCTCCTGCTGGCCGAGGTTGCACTCGCCCTTGATGCCCTCCCCATACATGCCGGCCCCATCCATCGAGACGCGGATGTCGCGCATGAGCGGTTCCATGCGGGTGGAGGCTTGGAGGTCGTAGTCCACGTTGTAGTCGGTGGCAGGGACGAGGTCGCGGTAGGCCTGCTTCCAGGCCTGGCGGTAGGGCGTGTCGAAGACGATGAACTCGAGCTCGGTGCCAACAAACGGCGTCCAGCCGCGCTCGGCGAGCTTGGCGAGCTGGGCTGAGAGGATCTGGCGCGGCGACTGCTTCACGGGGGCGTCGTCCAGCCAGTACAGATCGGCCGTGACGAGGGCGGTGCCCGGCAGCCACGGGATCTTGCGCAGGGTGCCAAGGTCCGGCTTCATGACCATGTCGCCGTAGCCGCGCTCCCAGCTGGAGATCGCGTAGCCGGAGACCGTGTTCATGTCCACGTCCACGGCCAGCAGGTAGTTGCAGCACTCGGCGCCGTGAGAGGCCACCTCCTCGCTGAAGAGGCGGGCCGACACGCGCTTGCCGACCAGGCGGCCCTGCATATCGGTGAAGCCGACGATCACGGTGTCGTAGCTGCCGTCGGCCACGCCGGCCCGGAGCTCCTCGAGAGAAAGATTGCCGGAACTGCTCTGCATCGTGCTGCCTTCCGCCGTGGGGCTGTGTGCTGGGGGACCGGTCGCCGGCCGCTGTGTCACGCGACACACTGAACCACACAAAGGTATGGACACACAACCATTAATCGCCGTAGCGTTTGCGCCCATCAGCAGCACCATCTCCACCCCCCGAATCCCCGGGGAAGTGAACACGCGTCAGTGAGGTTTGGGATGAGCGAGCAACAACCCTTGAAGGTCGGTGGCGTCACGTACGCCAGCGCTGATGAGCAGTACTTCGAAAAGCGCCAGTTGAAGCGTTCCGCCGGGGTGATCGGCCTCTGGGGGCTCGCCGTCGGCGCGGTGATCTCCGGCAACTTCTCCGGCTGGAACGCCGGCATTACCCAGGCCGGCTTCGGCGGCATGATGATTGCCTTCGCGATCCTCGTGGTCATGTACTACGGCCTCGTCTTCTCCATCGGAGAGATGGCCGCCGCCATGCCCCACACTGGAGGCGCCTACTCCTTCGGCCGCGCGGCCATGGGCCCGTGGGCCGGCTTCATCACCGGCCTCGCGGAGACCGTCGAGTACGTCGCCACCACGGCCGTCATCGTGTTCTTCTCGGCCTCCTACGCCGACGCGATCACCTCGGAACTCCTGAACTTCTCACTCCCCCAGCCCGTGTGGTGGCTCATCCTCTACGTGGCGTTCGTTGCCCTGAACTCGGCCGGCGCCGCGATCTCCTTCAAGTTCGCGATCGTCGTCTCCGTCATCTCCGTCGCGATCATCGTGGTCTTTGCCGCGATGGTGCTCTTCTCGGGGCAGTTCTCCCTCGCGAGCCTGTGGGACATCGCCCCGGACGCCGGCCAGAGCGCCTTCCTCCCGCACGGCGTGCTTCCGATCCTGTTCGCCCTGCCCTTTGCCATGTGGCTCTTCCTCGGCATCGAGGAGCTGCCGCTCGCGGCCGAGGAGTCCCACAACCCCACGAAGGACATCCCGCGCGCCGGCCTGTGGGCCCGCGGCACGCTCATCATCACGGGCCTGCTCGTGCTCTTCTTCAACACCGGCGTGCTCGGCGCCGAGAAGACCGGCGCCTCCGTTGAGCCGCTGCTCGACGGCTTCCGCGCCATCGTGGGCGACGGCGTCGCCGCGGTGCTCGCCCTCTTCGCGCTCGTGGGCCTGCTCGCGAGCCTGCAGGGCATCATGTTCGCGTACGGACGCAACATGTACTCGCTCTCGCGCGCCGGGTACTACCCGCGCTTCCTGTCCTTGACCGGCAAGCGCCACACGCCGTGGGTGGCCCTCGTGGCGGGCGCCGTGATCGGCTTTGTTGCCCTCGTGGTGGTCCAGGCGGCCGGCGGTTCCACGGGCGTGGCGGGCATGATCGTGCTCAACATCGCCGTGTGGGGCGCCGTCGTGGCGTACTTCATGCAGATGGTCGCGTTCATCGTGCTGCGCAAGAAGTTCCCGAACGCCAAGCGGCCCTACGTCTCGCCGTGGGGGATCGGCGGCGCCGTGGCCGCGGCCGTGATCTCGGCCTTCATCTTCGTGGGGTTCCTGCTCAATCCGGCGTACCTGCCCGCCATCATCGCGATCGCCGTCCTGTACGTCGTGATGCTCCTGGCCTTCGGGCTCTACGGGCGCCACCGCCTCGTGCTCTCGCCCGAGGAGCAGTACGCCATCAACGGCGGCCTCGACTCCGAGGACCTGAGCGGCGACGAGCGCTAGGCGCTCACCCGGCCTGACACAGCAGCGTGCCCCGCCCCCTTGGAGGGGGCGGGGCACGCTGCTTTCTTTGTCTTGATGCCCGACGGCGGGCAGGGGCTCAGGCGCGGTCCTCGCCCTGCGTTGGCGTCTCCTCGGCGACGCCGCCCGCGGAGCCTCCCGCGGCGCCGTCGTGCAGGGCCCGGCCCGAGCCCTCCCGCTCCGCGGCGGCGGAGGCGGCCGGCGCCTCGTGGGACCCGTCGCCCTTGCGGCGGCGCAGCAGGGCCTGCACGCCGAGCACGATGACGGTCACGATGGCACCGATGATGAAACCGGCGATCGCCGAGAGCACGGTGTTCGTCAGCCAGCCGAGGAAGCCGCCGAGCGGTCCCGTGGCGTGATGCACCCACTCCTCGAGGTGATGGACCACGCCGTACGGGGCATGGAAGCCGAGCTCGTCGGCCTGCACGAGCAGGATGTGCCCGCCGACCCACATCATGGCCACGATGCCAACATTGGCCAGGATCGTCATGACGACGGGCATGGCCTTCACGAGACCCGAGCCGAAGCGCTTGGCAAGGCTCGAATCGCGCTTGGCGAGGGCCAGGCCGATGTCGTCCATCTTCACGATGAGCCCCACCGCGCCGTAGACCAGGATCGTGATGAGGAAGGCCACCACGATCAGGACTAGTGCCTGTTCCCACACCGGTTCGTGCGAGACCGAGCTCTGGGCGATGACCATGATCTCGGCCGAGAGGATCAGGTCGGTGCGAACGGCGCCGGAGATGATGGACTTCTCGTCCTTCAGCTCACCGTCCTCCGACTCGTGATGCTTGATCCAGTGCCAGGCCTCCATGACCTTTTCAGCACCCTCGAACGCGAGGTAGGTGCCGCCGGCCATGAGGATGACGGGCAGGACCCACTTCGGCACAAAGAGGGTGAGCAGGATGATGACCGGCAGGATGATCAGGAGCTTGTTCCTGATGGAGCCCAGGGCGATCTTCCAAATGATGGGCAGCTCGCGCTGGGGGCTGAGCCCCTGCACGTAGCGCGGGGTCACCGCCGCGTCGTCCACCACTACACCCATGGACTTGACGCTCGCGCGCCCGGCCGCCGCCGCGACGTCGTCCAGCGATGCCGCCGTTGCCTTCACCAGCGCCGCGACATCGTCGAGCAGCGCAACTAATCCTCCAGCCATGCCTCACAGACTAAAGGACGCACCTCGATGCACCCGACGTTGATAGGCATGCCTACGCCGCAAAGCCGCGCGAAGAGTGCGCATAAAAGGCATTCCTCTCGGGGAAAAGAAAGCGAATACTGGGACGAACGGGCGGCGTCCGGCGGCCCCACGCATGAGGAGTGAGCATGAGCGACACGATGACGCAGGTCTCCGGTTGCACCGTAGAGTCCTGCTCCTTCAACCACGATCATGATTGCGGCGCGTTCGCCATCACGGTCTCCGGGTCCTCGCAGCACGCCAGCTGCGGCACCTTCATCGACACGGGCACCCTGGGCGGGCTACCCAAGGTGCTTGCCTCCGTCGGCGCCTGCCAGCGCTCGGAATGCGTGCACAACAACAACCTCATGTGTGGGGCGCACGACGTCCGGATCGGCCCCGGCGCCGAGGCCGCCGATTGCTTGAGCTACCAGGCGAGCTAGGTTCCAGGTAGCAAAAGGGGCCCCGGGGGAGTGTTCCCCCGGGGCCCCTTCTTGCGTCCGAACGCCGCGCTGCGGCTACGGGCGGTAGGTCCACACGCGCACGTAGTCCACTGCAAACTTGGTGTTGGTGGCCGTCAGGGCGTCGCTCGGTCCACCCCAGTACTCGCTGCCCACCTGAACGTTGAGCCGCATGTTGTACTTCCGGCCGGAGCCGTAGACCGCCTTGTACCTCTCGTCCGAGCCGGCGGTGACGGTGAAGTACTTGGTCCCGTCCACGAAGAAGGTGATGGCCTGCGGCGTCCACTCCACCGCCCACACGTGGAAGGCGTTGTCATCGAGTGGGGTGCCGAGCGGGGTGAAGGCGCTGACCTTGTACTTGCCGACCTTGTTCGTTGAGTCGAAGTGCACCGTGCCTTCGGTGCGGTGCCCCGGCTCAAAGTCGCGGTCAACGGGCGTGCCGTAGTACTCGAAGATGTCGATCTCGCCGTCGCCGACGTCGTCCGGCCGGAGCCAGAAGGCCGGCCAGATGCCCTTGTTGCCCTGTGCCGCGGGCGGGAGCTTGGCGCGAATCTCCCAGCGGCCATAGGCCTGCGATTGGGTCGCCATGGTGTCGATGTAGGCCGAGCTGTACTCGCGGGTACGGCCTCCGGCGACGACCGGCGTGTCAAGCTTCTGGGTCTGCAAGGTGGCCACGCCGCTCGCGACCGAGGCGTTTTCCTTGCGCACCTGCGCCCAGTCGTAGCTCAGATTGAGCTTGTCCCGCACTGCCCACTTGGTGCCGAGGGTGTTGCTCGTGAACTCATCCCGGAAGACGGGTTCGCCCCATCCCTCGAGGTATCCGGCGGGCACAGCTGCCTTGGCCACGCTCAGGCCTGACCAAGCGCTCGTGACGAGATGGGTTCCGCTTCCGCTGACCCAGCTGCTCACCGAGCCGGCCGTGCCCTTGATGAGCTTCTTGGCGCTGGAGTCGGTAGCGGTCAGCTGCCACGCGGGACGCGCCGTGCCGGGGGCCCACTGGACCGTCTTGAGAACGGGGTTGCCGTTGACGTTGCGCAGCTCGAGCGCGAAGCGCCGTGTCGTGGTGGGGCTGAGCGCGGCAAAGCTCTGCGTGGCGAGCACGGTGATGACCCCGGCATCGAGCCGTTGCAGCTGGAGGCGCAGCGCCGTGCCGTTGCCGTGGCACAGTTCCGCGTTATAGAAGCTGGTGCCCGCCTGCCGCAGGATGATGCGATTGCAGGTCTGCTGACCAGCGATGAGCCCGCGGCTGGCGATATCGGCCTCGACCGTGGCCACGGCCGACTCGACGGGGAAGGCCTTGGCGGTCGTCTGTTTCGCCACCCCCGTCCAGGTGGCCGAGGTCCACGCGGCGACGGCCGCCGCGGCCGGGGCCGGCCCCATCTGCCTCGGTAGAAGCACGGACGCCCCGGTGGACGCCACGGTTGCGGCCATGATGAGGCCGGCGGTGGCGATCCGTTTGAGCGGCTGGGATAACACATGTCCTCCTGGGTGTGGGCGGCGATGCAGCGCAGGTTATCCAAGGATAACGGACACTGTTTGTTTACTGGCGTTCACACAGCTTTCCTGCGGCAAAACCCCACCGGACACCCGGGCGCGGCGGGGTGCCGGGCCGCCACGATGACAGAAAGGTAAAGTATTGCGGGCGTCGAGGCCGATCAAGAGAAGCGGGACATGACATCAACACACGCTCTTCCGCAGAGCGAATTCGCGGCGCGCGTGGCGCACCTGGGCCATGCGGCTCAGGCTCCCTCGCTCACCCTGCTTCACCACAAGTGGTGCTCGCTTGTCCTTGGCGTTTTTGAGCGCGCCTTCGGTCACGAAGGCGGTGCGGTGCGCGCCGAGCGCCTCCACTCCGTGGTCGAGGCAAGCCTCGAGGAGCTGGCGGAGTCCGGGCTGCCGATCCCGCCCGCCGCCACCGGCCGTTCGTTGTGCCTCTTCTGGACGCAGGAGCAGTGGCTCGTGCGGCTTCCCACCGACGACGGGGGAGAGGAGTACGAGCGCACCTCTCACGCCCTGGCCGCGGCGCGCATGCTCGATGAGGCTGGCCGCGAGCGTGCGCTGATCAGCGAGTCGCGCCTGACCACCATCATGGACACCGCGGCACGCTGGGCCGCCACCGCGCGCCCCGGGCAGGAGGGCAGGCGCGCCCACCTTCGCTCCCGCATCGCCGAACTCGAGGCCGAACTCGAGCGCCTCGACTCCCCGCCGACGCCAGAGGAGCAGGAGGCCGACGGCCAGCGCCTGCGCCACGGCTACGCCGACCTCGCCGACCTCCTGGCCCAGCTCCCGGGCGACTTCCGCCGCGTCGAGGAGTCCATCGCCGGCATCCACCGCAAGATGCTCGCCGACTTCCGCGACGAGACGCGCCCCCGCGGCGAGGTACTCGACGACTACCTCGAGGCCTCGCAGCGCCTCATGGAAAGCACGGAGGAGGGCCGGGCCTTTGCCAGCGCCATCGCGCTCCTCGGGAACGAGGACGTCCTGCGCCGCCTGCGTGAGGACCTCAAGGCCATCGTCGATCACCCCTTCGCCGCCGAGCTGAGCCTCGAGCAGCGACGCGGTTTCGTCAACGCGGCAGGCCTGCTCCGGCGCGGCCTGTACGAGGTGCAGAGCCGCCAGCACAAGGCCTCCCGCGCCCTGGCGGATCAGCTCCAGAGCACCGACGCGGCAGGGGACCGGCAGGTGGCCAGGCTGCTCCAGCGCGCTCAGGCCGAACTACAGCGCTGGATGACCACGGCCCGCCCGCGCGACGCCGTGCGCTTGAGCGGCGTCCCTGCCCGCGCCGACATCGGCACCCTGCGCTCACGCTTCTACGATCCGACCCCGCCCCCGTCGGTGCAACGCCTGGAAGACGTCTCGGCCGAGGCCCCCGTGGCCCCGGATCTGGAGGCCGTCCGCCTCTCCGGCGGACCGCTCACCGCCGCCGTGCGGCTC
>JALAHE010000339.1 GCA_022712075.1 Galactobacter sp. | reverse complement strand
TCGCACGAGCGATGACGCGATGGTGACGCCGCCCGGAGCTCCCGTGCCGCCGACGGCGCGTCCGTGGCGTCTAGCGCGCCACGGCCTCGCCGGCGCCCAGCAGCGCGAGGTCGCCGCGGCGCGGCAGGCCCTCCCAGTCCCCCGGGTGGAGACACGCGAAGGCCCCGGTTTGCACGGCCAGGCGCAGGCGCGCCTCGAGCGGTTCGCCGACGATGAGCTCGGCGAGGTAGCCGGCCACGAACGCGTCGCCGGCGCCGACGGTATCCACGGGCTGAATCCGGACCGCCGGCATCCGCACCGCAGTGCCCCGCGCCCCCTCGCGGGCCAGGGCGCCGAGCGCGCCCAGCTTGGCGACGACGGTCCGCCCGTCGGCCGCGAGCAACCGCAGCAGCTCCTCGGCCTGGGCCAGTTCGTCCGCGGCCGGGGACGGCTCAGCGTCCACCAGCATGGCCAGCTCCTCGGCACCGCCGAAGATCGTGTCCACCCGCTTGGCGAGCGAACGCAGCACGGGCCGTGCCTCCTCCGCGGAC
Source organism: Galactobacter sp. (assembly GCA_022712075.1). Lineage (GTDB taxonomy): Bacteria > Actinomycetota > Actinomycetes > Actinomycetales > Micrococcaceae > Galactobacter. Next base: position 2,988 of record JALAHE010000339.1, on the reverse strand, counting down.
CACAACCGGCCACGGAAGTTCACGTCGAGGGACACGTGGATCCCCCGGGCCCTCGCCCGGTCAACCGCCGCATCAACCGCCGCGCGGGCCGTGTCGGAGAGCGCCGGGGTGATGCCGGTGACGTGGAGAACGGCGGCGCCGTCGAGCGCCTCGTCCTTCACATCCTCCGGGCCCAGAGTGGACCCGGCCGAGCCGGCGCGGTAGTACCAAACAGCGCGGTGCTCCTGGGTCAGGCTCTCCTTCAGCATGAGACCCGTGGGAGCCTGCGCATTACGCCGCACCGAGAGCCCGAGCCCCTCGGCCTGGAGCTCGCGCTGCACCCGGTCCCCGAGGGAGTCCTGGCCGAGCACCCCGATCCACGTGGCGGGCAGGCCGAGCCTGCGCACGCCGATGGCCACGTTGCTCTCGGCCCCGCCGAGGCCAAGCGCCATGGACGCCGCGTGGCTGAGCGATCCGACCTCGCTCGAGCGCAGTAGCGCCATGGTCTCCCCGAGGGTCACCAGCCCGCCGCTCACGAGCGCCCCTCCAGCCACCGATCCACGATCTCCAGCACCTGGCGCGAGCGCGCGGCCAGCCCCAGGAGGTCGCCGCTCGCGCGGCTCGCATCGCCCACGAGCGGCCCACCCAGGCTCACGGCCCGGGCGCCGGCGTCGAGCCACGGCGCCACCTGGTCGAGGCCAACCCCGCCGGAGGGAACCACCGGCAGGCCGGGGAACGGACCGTGCAGATGCTTCACGAAGGCGGGCCCCACGGTCTGGGCCGGGAAGATCTTCACGGCCGCGGCGCCGGCGCCCCACTGAGCCTGCGCCTCGCTCGGCGTCATGGCTCCTCCGAGCACCGGCACGCCGGCGCCCACCCCTGCGGCGAGCGCCTCGGGCGCCAGCGAAGGGGTCACGAGGTAGTCGGCGCCCGCGGCGATGGCCGAGTGGGCCTGCTCCGCGCTCAGCACGGTGCCCACCCCCAGCCGCACCTCGGGACCCACCAGGGCGCGCACGGCGTCGAGGTGTTCAAGCACACCGGGGGTCGTCAGCGTCAGCTCGATGCTCCTGATGCCCGCCCCGGCCAGCGTCTCCACGACGGGGTCGAGCAGGCCGGCCGCGTCGGTGCGGAGCACGGCGATCACCTCGCCGAGGGGCAGCCAGTCGAGTCCCCCGGGCGCGGTTCGTTGATCTTGGACGTTCATCGGGCCAACCACCCTCCGTCGACGGGGAGGACCACCCCGTGGATGTAATCCGCCTCGGGCGAGGCGAGGAAGTGCACGGCACCGGCGATGTCCTCCGGGCGGGCCCAGCGGCCCGCGGGGATGCGCACGGAGATCTGCTCGCGGCGTTCCGGATCCGCCTGCAGGGCGGCATTCATCTCGGTGTCGACGTAGCCGGGGGCCACGGCGTTCACGTTGACGCCACGCCCGGCCCACTCGTTGCACAGCGCCTTGGTCAGCAGCGCCACGGCACCCTTGGAGGCCGCGTAGGCGGGCACGCGCAGGCCGCCCTGGAAGCTCAGCAGCGAGGCGAGGTTGACGATCTTGCCGCCGCCGGCCTCCAGCATGTGGGCGCCCAGGGCCTGCGAGAGCTGGAACACCGCGCGCAGGTTCACGTCCATCACCGCGTCGAACGCGGCCAGGGGAAACTCCTCGGCCGGGTGGCGATCCTGCACCCCGGCGTTGTTGACGAGCACGTGGACCGGCCCGTCCGCCAGCACGCGGGCGGCCGCCGCGGCGATGCTGTCCTCGGAGGCGAGGTCGATCGGCACGTGCGTCACCGTGCCACCCGCGGCGGCCACCGCCTCGAGGAGGCTCGCCTCCGGCTCGCTTCGCTGGAGCACGACGACGTCGTCCCCCGCGGCGAGGAAGCGCTCGCTGATCGCGCGGCCAATGCCGCGCCCGCCCCCGGTGACGACCACCCGCCGTCGGGCAGCTGCGCCGCCCGGCGCCGCCGCGGCGATCATGCCGACGCTCCCACGCGGACGCCCGTAGCGCCGTTGAGCACGTGCAGGGCCGGCGCGCCGGTGACGATGCGCGCGGCATGGTCGGCGGTGCGGGTCTTCAGCTCGCTGAAGGACTCCTCCGTGTACCAGGCCGCGTGCGGCGTGAGCACCACGTCCTCGCGTTCGAGCAGCGGGTGACCCGCCTCCAGCGGCTCGGTCTCGAAGACGTCGAGCCCGGCGCCGGAGAGCTGACCGGACTCGAGCGCGCGCAGCAGCGCCGTGGTGTCCACGACGCCGCCCCGGCAGGTGTTGATCAGCACCGCTCCTGGCTTCATGCTCGCGAACGCGGCGTCGTTCATGAGGTGGTGGGTGGCGGGGATGAGGGGGATGTGCAGGGAGAGCACGTCGGCGCTCGCGAACAGCTCCTCCTGGGAGACCACGCGCACGCCGTTGCGCTCCTCGCCCGGGGCGAAGCGCGGATCGGCGCCGATCACCCGGAAGCCGAGGCCCGCCGCCTTGCGGGCCGTGGCCGCGCCGATCTCGCCCAGACCCAACACCCCGAAGACGCGGGCGTTGTTGCGGTGCAGGGCACCGGCGGGCGCCAGGTCGCGGCCGCCGGCCCGCATGTGCCGGTCGAAGCGGGCCACGCCGCGCGTCAGTGCCACCGTGAGCCCGATCGCGTGATCGCTCACGTCCTCCGTCCCGTAGTCGGGGACGTTGCACACGGCGACGCCGAGCTCGGCGGCGGCCCCGACGTCGACCGTGTCGACGCCGACGCCGTAGCGGCTGACCACCTTGAGGCGCGGCAGCGCCTCCATCACCGCACGGGTGATGGGCGCGTACTGCACGATCACGCCGTCCGCGCCCTGCGCGGCGGCGATCACCTCGGCCTCCGTGCGGCACTGGGCGAGGATCAGCTCGACCCCGGCGGCCTCGGCCACGGCACGTTCCTGGTCGATGGTGGGGTGGTCGCAATCGGTGATCACGATGCGGGTCATGATGCTCCTCAAAGGGTTTTTTGGGATCGCCAAAGGCACCCCGGCCGCGGCGCACTGCGGCGGG
>JALAHE010000338.1 GCA_022712075.1 Galactobacter sp. | reverse complement strand
GTATAGAGCCGATAGTCCTCATTCGGCGGGGGCTGCACGGTCGGCGAAGGCAGGAGGCTGTTGCCGGTGTTCTCCGTTGATGCGCCGACCTCCTGCTTCGGTGACGTAGTGGCGGAGGTTTGCCCGTGGCCGCTGTGCCCGCCCTGCCCGTCTTGCCCCGCGGTGCAGGCGCTCAGCGCCAGTGCGGCGCCGAGCAGCAGAGCCGGAGCTAGCGCCGAGCGGCGAAGTCTGAAGGGGGGCATGGTGCTCCCAGCTCCCAGGGCCGTCCCACCGCGGCGCAGTGCGCTCACCCTAGGTTCGGCGGCGCTCGCGCGGGGCTGATGCGACCCGATCGTGATGTTCCGGGCGCCGGGCCGCTCCACACGTTTGCGTCGGTTCCACTGAAATCCCCGCGTGGATCTGGTGGATTCGTGTGGAGCCCGCGTCAGCGTCCCAGCGGAGGGCTCCGCGCCCCGACTGCCGGATCGCTTCAGAACTGCCGCAAGGTTTCAGCAGTTGCGAAGCGATCCGGCTGTTTTGCGTTGGCGGGCCCGTCAGCCGCGGGCCGCGCGGGGCTCGCCCAGCCGCCCGAGCGCCGCGAGGTACGCGGCGTCAACTGGCCGGCGCGTCAACGCGCTCACGAGCAGCGCGCCCTGCACGGCGTCGGCGAGCACTGCCGCGTCGCCCTCCGCGAAGCCACCGGCCACGGCGATCGCCGCGATCCGCGCCTTCACGGGCCCCGTGTAGCGCGCGTAGATCTCCTCGCTCTCGGGCCCGCCCTCGGCAGCCGCGGCGGCGAGCGCGCGCACCACGGACGCGGTGTCCTCGCGCGTCACGGCCTCCCCGAAGCTGGCGAGCCAGGAGCCCAAGCCGGGCACGGCGCCGTCGGGCAGCGGCTCGGGGGACGGGGGAAGCGGGAGCGAGATGACCCCGGCGACCACGGCCTCGGAGACGATCGCGGACTTGGAGGACCACCAGCGGTAGACGGTCTGGCGGCCCACGCCGGCGCGCTCGGCGATGCCGCCGATCGTGAGGCCCTCGTAGCCCTCGGCGCGCAGCAGCTCGGCGGCGGCCGTCAAGACGGCGCGGCGGGCTTCTTCGCTGCGGGGGCGACCCTTGCTTGGCATGTTTCAACCGTAGCGCGCCGGGTGTAGCGTGATCATTAACGAGACAAAGTGTCTCGTTAATGACTTGAGGAGCCTTATGAGCAAGCACGTCGTGGTCATCATCGGCGCAGGTGGCATGGGCGAGGCCGTCGCCCGCCGCATCGGCGCCGGCGCCAAGCTGGTCCTGGCCGATTTCAACGAGGAGATCCTGGCCCGCCTCGAGACCACGCTCGGCGGCGACGGCTTCGACGTCGTGACGCGCAAGGTGGACGCCTCCTCGCGCGAGTCCCTCGCGGCCCTGGCCGACGAGGCGGCGAGCCTCGGCTCCGTCGACACCGTGATCCACACGGCAGGCCTCTCCCCCGCCCAGGCGCCCATCAAGGCGATCCTGGCCGTCGACCTGCTCGGCTTCGCGTACAGCCTCGAGGAGTTCGGCCGCGTCATCGCCCCGGGCGGCGCTGGCGTCTACATCGCGTCGATGGCCGGCACCATGGCCGCCGGCTCGCTGCCCACCGAGGTTGAGGCAGCGCTCACGCTCACCCCGTCCGACGAGCTGCTCTCCCTGCCGATGTTCGCCGAGGGCGCCGTGCCGAACGCCGGCGCCGCGTACTCGCTCTCCAAGCGCGCCAACCAGCTGCGCGTGCACGCCGCCTCCCTCGCCTGGGGCGCGCGCGGTGCCCGCGTGAACACCATCAGCCCCGGCGTCATCTCCACGCCCATGGGCCAGCAGGAGCTCGCGAGCGAGTCCGGCGCCGGCATGCGCGCCATGGTCGAGGGCTCCGGCACGGGCCGCCTTGGCACGCCGTCCGACATCGCGGCCGCCGCCGCGTTCCTCGTGGGCCCCGACGCCACGTTCATCACGGGCACGGACCTGCTCGTGGACGGCGGCACCATCGCCGCGATCCGCGCCGGCGCCGTGGAGCTGCCCCGCGGCTGACCCCGCCGTCGGGCTTCGCTTGGGCGCTGTCCCTCAAACTGCCCGATCGCTCCGAAACTGCCGCCATCTTCGCGCCGTTCTGAAGCGATCGGGCCGTTTGGCGCCGGCGCCTACAGCCCGCCCCGTTTCCGGATCAGCGGCGCCGTGACGCACAGCGCGAGCGTCGCGGTGCAGGCCGTCGCGCCGGCCAGGAGCCAGCCCATCGACGCCGCGGAGACCCCGGCGAGGGAGACGATGGGCGAGACGATGGGCCCGATGATGAACGTGCCCATGCCCAGCAGCGCGCTCGCGGTGCCTGCCCGTTCCCCGTGGGCGTCCAGCGCGAGCGTGGTCTGCGGCGGGCCGCCCACGCCGGAGCAGAAGAGGAATCCGGCGAGGAAGGCCAGCGTGAGCGGCCACGGCCACCCGCTCAACGCACCGGCGAGAAACAGCGCGGAGCAGGCTGCGCCACCCACCTGGCCCAGCAGGTACGTGCGCACCACCCCGCGGCGCGCGAGGAAGCGCGAGAGCTGCCCGCCCGCCAAGTTCGCGAGCGCGTTGAGCGCAAAGACCAGCGAGAAGCCCTGCGGCGAGAGCCCCACCTCGTTCTGCAGCACAAACGAGCCCATGGAGAGGTATCCGAAGAAGCCGATCCCGCCGAGCGCGCCGCCGATCAGGAGCATGACGAAAACCTTGTCGGCCAGCACGCCGCGCAGCTGCGCGCCGAAGCGCCCACGTGGCTCGGCGCCGCCCTCGGCCCCGGCTTCGGCTCGGCGCGGCTTCAGCGTCTCCGGGACCGTGCGGGCCAGGAAGAACAGCGCCACGCCGAGCGCCGCGAGCACCCAGAAGATGCCCCGCCAATCGGTGAAGCGCGCCAGCTGCCCGCCGAGCACGGGCGCCACGATGGGCGCCGAGGCCCCCACGAGCGCCAGCAGCGAGAGCATGCGCACGAGCTCGCGACCGCTCGTCAGGTCGCGCGCGATCGCGATCGCGAGCACCACGCCCGCCGCGCCGCACAGGCCCTGCAGTGCGCGGAAGACGAGCAGCAGCTCGATGCTTGGCGCCACGGCGCACAGCGCGGAGAACACCGCGAAGCCCACCACGCCCACGAGCAGCGGGGTGCGCCGCCCGACCCGGTCGGAGAGCGGCCCCACCACGAGCTGCCCCACGCCGAGCGCGATCATGCAGACGCTCATCGTCAGCGCCGCGAGCGTGTCGGTGGTCCCGAGCGTCTGCGCCAGGTGCGGCAGCGTCGGCATGTAGAGATCCATCGACAGCGGACCGAAAGCGTCGAGCGCGCCGAGCGTGAGGGCGAGCTTGAGCGGGGCCCGGCCGGAGCCGGACCCGCGCTTGAGATCGTCGGTGATCATGCTCTGCCCGACGGCGCTGGCTCGCCGCCCTGCCCCGGCTCGCCCTCGGCGGTGGCCGGGGCAGCGGCGGGGTCGGGATCCGCGGCCGGGTGCGGCGAGCCGGGCACCGCCGCCGCTTCGGACGCAGAGGCGACGGTCGACTGGGAGCCGGGCACCGCGCCGTCGAGCCTCAAGACGCGCCGCCACCACGAGTCGGTCACCACCGCGGAGGCCCGGGAGGCCCAGGCCTCGGGCGCGAAGCCGGCGAAGCCGTGAAAGCCGCCGTCCCACACGTGCAGCTCGGCGGAACCGCCCGCCGCCCAGATCCGCGAGGCGTAGTCCACGGCCTCGTCGCGGAAGACCTCGGCGCCGCCCACGTCCACGAACGCCGGCGGCAGGCCCGAGAGGTCGGTGGCGCGGGCTGGCGCGGCGTACGGCGAGACCTCGCCGCGCGGCTCGGGGCCCAGCACCGCGGACCACGCGGTGCGGTTGTTCGTCCGGTCCCACACGCCGATCCCGTCGAATTGGCGGGTGGATGCGGTGGCATCGCGGTCATCGAGCATGGGGCAGCCGAGCAGCTGTCCGGCGAGCCTCGGCCCGCCGAGGTCGCGGGCCATGAGCGCCACGCCCGCGGAGAGCCCGCCGCCCGCGCTAAAGCCCGTGACGACCACGCGCGCAAGGTCCACGTGCAGCTCGCCTGCGTGCGCCTCGATCCACTGCAGCGCGGCGTAGCAATCCTCAACCGGAGCGGTCCCCGGGAACTCGGGCGCGCGCCGGTACTCCACGAGCACCGCGACCACGCCGTAGCGCTCGGCCAGGCCGATCGCCTCGCCCGCCGCGAAGAAGCGGTCACCCAGCACCAGGCCGCCGCCGTGGATGACGAGCGCCGCTGGCCGCGGCGCCGCCGTGCGCACCGCCGGTTCCACCACCGTCAGCTCGATCTCCCCGCGCGGTCCGGCCGCCACGCGCTCACTGGACACCACGCCGTCGTGCCCCTCAAGGGCCGATGCCAGACTCGGCGTGATCGCCGCGACGATGGCGCGGTTCTCCTGGATGTTCCCCGGCAGCAGCGGGATGGGCTCGAAGGTGGCCTTGAACCACACGAGCGCGTCCGTCAGCTGCGGGTCGTAGGGCGGCGGGGTGGGGCGTCCGCCGGCCCCGTTCACGCCCACACCCGGCGCAGCCAGGAGTCGCGCGCGTCGAGCGCGGCGCGCGAGATAGCGGCCTCGGGCGCGTACATGTCGAAGCCGTGGCAGCCGCCGTCCCAGACGTGCAGCTCGGCCTTACCGCCCACGGCCCAGATCCGCGAGGCGTACTCGACGTCCTCGTCGCGGAAGGTCTCGGCGGCGCCCACCTCGATGAAGGCGGCGGGCAGGCCGGAGAGGTCCGCTGCGCGGCTCGGCGCGGCGTAGGCCGGGGCGTCTTCGCTGAACGCCAGCTCCTCCCCCAGCACGCAGGTCCAGGCAAGGTCGTTCGCCTCGCGTGTCCACGTGCCGAGGCCTCGGTACTGCTGCGCGGAGACGGTGGTGCCGGTGTTGTCGATCATGGGGCACAGGAGCAGCTGGCCCGCCATGACGGGGCCACGGCGGTCGCGCGCCATGAGCGCCACGGCCGCCGTGAAACCGCCGCCGGCGCTGCCGCCCATGACCACGATCTTCTCCGGGTCAATGCCGAGCGAGGCCGCGTTGGCGTGCGTCCACACGAAGCCCGCGTAGACGTCCTCCGCGCCGGCCGGGTAGGGATCCTCCGGCGCCAGGCGGTACTCGACGTTGACGCAAACCACGCGGTGGCGGCTCATGAGGTCGAGCAGGCGCCCGGTCTCCCAGCTGCGGTGGCCCACGACCATGCCGCCGCCGTGGATGTTGTAGAGGGCCGGGAGGGCCTCGCCGGGGGCAAGGTCGCTCGGCGTGAGGATCGTGATCTCGAGGTCGGGGGCGCCTTCGGGGCCAGGAATCACGCGGTCCTCGAGAGTGATCGGCAGGCCCCTGACCAGGTCGGCCGGGTCGCCGAACGGCGAGCCGGTCTCGCCGCGCGAGGCGAGGATCGACTCGAGGCTCATGGCGGGGGCCGCTC
>JALAHE010000337.1 GCA_022712075.1 Galactobacter sp. | reverse complement strand
GGCCCGATTCGGTGGGAGAATTGAGGGGTCGCGGAGGCCCTCGGGGAAGGGCTTTGAAGCCGACGTTTCTGTCCGTCAGCGGAGCCTTGGAGGGTGGTGGTGCTCGTGTTGGACGTGGACGCATTGGAGCACGCCGCCGCCCTCGTTCGAGGGGTCCTCGGCGGGGCGGAAGCCGCTTGGGACGGGGCTCCCGAGGAAGTGGTGGTGCGGGCCTTGCAGGCTGCCGCCGACGTCGCCCGCGCGGTGGACGGGCTGAAGGTGGCCTCCGCCGGGGCAGTGGAGCGGCGCTCCACGCCGTACACGCGCTCGGAGGCGCTCGCGAGTCGCCTGGGGCAGTCCTCGCCCAAGGGCCTGTTAACCGAGGTGTTCGGTGTTGGCTTCTATCAGGCCCAGACGTGGCTTGAGCTGGCCGGTGCCGCACGCGAAGCACGGCGATGGCCGGCACTGCGGCAGGCGTTGGTGGGTGGCGAGCTGAGCATCGAGACGGCCAAGGTGATCCACGAGCATCTGGCTGGGCTCAAGACCGAGTCGATTCCAGGCGGCATCGGGGCTGCGGAAGCGACACTGGTCGCCAACGCGACGGCGGGGCGGGTCAATCTGTTCGAGCAATGGCGGCGCGAGCGCGAGCGGGATGCCGCGCTCGCCGCCCAACGAGCAGCCCGCCAAGACGCCCACCAACAGGGAATCGGCGGTGCCGGGGACGCCCCCGGCGCCGCGGGACTCTGGGGAGCCGGCGCGCGCGGTGCGCCCAAGGAGCCGGGGTCCGGGGTAGTGCAGCCGGGCCCGGGCGCAGGGGGCCCGTGGGAAGCCGGAGCCGACGACACCGACGGTGCGTCGCCGACGGAAGGGGCCGCTGAACGGCAGGGGGAGGGTGTCGGCGTCGGATACGTGCCGATCGCAACGCCGCGCTTCCTCCCGCAGGGTTCCTCGGAAGGCGACTCTGGCGCGTCCGGCGGCCCAGGATGGTTCGGCGCCGGAGCCGGGCCCGGCTCTGGAGCAGGCTTCGGGCCGGGTGCAGAGGCGGTACCCGCGGTGGGGTCTGCCGTCCATGAGCCCCGACAGGCGCCAGACGCTGGCGGGCCTGCCGGTTTCGGATGGTTCCGGCCCGGCCAGCGGCCGGGCATCGCTGATCGGCGCGGTGGCTTCGTGGGCGGCGGCTTGGCAGCTGCCGGCGGACGCCTCTCGCCCAAAAACGTGCTGCGCGAGGCCAAAGACTGGGCCGCGGTCCTTGACCCGCAGGCGCTTGAACGCGCACACGAGGAACAGCACCGTCGGCGCTTCTTTGACCTGAAGCATCTGGCCGAGGGTGGCTACGCGATCAGCGGTTTCGCGCCCGAACTCGAGGGCGCGGCCATGCGCACTCTGCTGGACGCCCACCTCTCGCCCCGCACGGCAGACCCAGCGCAGACCACGCTCTTCGGCGAGCCGGCGGATGACGCCAACACGCCGGGCGCGGACCAACGGGCCCACGGCGCCGCGCGGGGAAGTGCCGCTTCGGGAAGCATCGTCGGCGCGGGAGCCGCCGCTGCTTCCGGCCGTTCCGGTGGGGGCTCGGTCCCCTCCGCCGATGCTCGCACGCACCGCCAGAAGACCTTCGACGTCTTGGCCCAGATGGTGCGGGACCAGGCGGCTTCGGCCGCGGCTCCCAGGATCGGCGGAGCGGCGCCCACCCTGCTCATCACTGCCTCGCTTGAGGCCCTCGACGCTCACCTGCGCTCGTGCGCGGAGCATCACGACGATTCACCCGTCCCGACCTTCGAGGGCCAGGCGGTGGGCGGCCCGGCACCGGGTGGTCCAGACGTCGGTAGCCCCGCCGGCCGTGGGTCTTCCGCCGGTTCCCCGGTCGCCGGCGTGGGGCGCATGCTGGCCGGCAACGGTCCGTGCTGGCCGCGGTCGCTGGCCGAGATTCCCCTCGATTCCAACGGCCTGCCGGACGGCGAGCGGCTCGCTGACCTCCGCTTCGCGCGGATCGGGCGGGACGGGACGCCCGTTCCGATCCGGAGCATTGCGCACCTCTTGTGCGACGCAGCGATACAGCTGCTCCTCACCGACAATCGGGGCGCACCCCTGCGGCTCGGGCGGGAACAGCGGCTTTTCAGCAAGGATCAGCGCAGGGTGCTGGTCGCCAGAGACCGGCATTGCAGAGCGCCGGGGTGCGACATTCCGGCCACGTGGTGCGAGGCCCACCATGTGGTTCCCTGGAGCGGCGGCGGGTACACCGACGTGGGCAACGCCATCCTGCTCTGTTCGTTCCACCATCACGAGATCGACCGCGGACGGCTGCGCGTCGAGCACCTTGGCGGCGGAGATGCGCCATCGGGCCAGGGCGTCATCACCCCGTACCGGGTGGTGGCCGCGGCCGGGGGAGCCGCCCGAGAGCCGCTCTGCGGATAGCGCGGCCGTCCCACCTGTGGCCCGCCGGGTGATGGCGGGGCGGGGCTCGGACTCGCCGTGTTGGGTGCCGCGGGGGTGGTGCACGCGATCGCGGGGCCCGTTTCCTACACTGGCTCGCGTGAAGACTCCCATCCCGGAATACCTGCTCGAGGTGCTCCACAGCACCCAGGACGGCGGCGAGGTCGCCTCCTACATCCCCGAGCTGGCCCGCGTGAATCCCGATCGGCTCGCCGCAGCCCTGTGCATGTCCGACGGCCGGCTCTACACCGCCGGGGACGCCGACGCCCGCTTCACCATCCAGTCGATCTCCAAGCCGTTCGTTTACGCGCTCGCCGTCCAGGAACGCGGCCTCGACGAAGTCCTCAAGCACATCGGCGTCGAGCCCAGCGGCGAGACCTTCAACTCCGCCTCGCTCGACCCCCACACGCAGCGGCCCGACAACCCGATGGTCAACATCGGCGCCATCGCGACCCACGCGCTCGTTCGTCCCGAGGCGACCGTCGCCGAGCGCGTCGAGCACATCCGGGCCGGCCTCTCCGCGTTTGCCGGCCGCGAGCTCGAGCTCGATCTCAACGTCTGCTCCTCCGAGCTCGAGACCGCCTTCCGCAACCTCTCGCTCGCCTACCTCGTGCGTTCCGTGGGCGGCTTCGAGCAGGACCCACGCGGCATCGTCGAGGGCTACACGCACCAGTGCTCCCTGCTCGTTGACGTCCGCGACCTCGCCGTCATGGCCATGACCCTCGCCAACGCGGGCATCAACCCCGTGACCAAGGAACGCGTCGTCGACGAGACGGTGGCCCAGCAGGTCCTCTCCGTCATGACGACCTGCGGCATGTACGACGCCACGGGCGACTGGATGACCCAGGTGGGCATCCCCGCCAAGTCGGGCGTCGGCGGCGGGATCATCGGCGCCCTGCCCGGCCAGGTCGGCGCCGCCGTCTTCTCGCCCCGCTTGGACGACGTCGGGAACTCCGTCCGCGGCGTCCAGGCCTTCGAGCGCTTCTCCAAGGACATGGGCATGCACCTGCTCAAGGCCCCGCCGCTCTCCCGCGATGTGGTCCGCCGCGCCGGCGTCCGCGACTCCGACCATGGCCCGGTGCACGCCATCGAGCTGCAGGGACCGCTGCGCTTCTCCAGCACCGAGCGCGTCCTGCGCCGGCTCCAGGACATCCCCGAGGACACGCATGGCGTGGCGCTCGACCTCACCCGCGTCTCCTCGGCCGACGACGTCAGCCGCCGCATACTCATGGAGGGCCTGCGCCGCCTGCGGCTGGAGGGCCACCCCGTCTTCTTCGTTGACCCCAAGAGCGCCATCCCCGACCGCGACCTGGGCGACGGTTCGTACCCCACCGAGGCGGACTCCCTCGACGAACTTGGCCTGACTGGGCTCGCATGAGTTCGCCCGTCCCGAAGGACTGGGAGGCCGGCGCCGGCTGGGGCCCGTGGGCCGTGCTCCTGCGGCATGCCGACGGCGAGTACCGCGAAGAGCAATCGGGCCGCGGCGGACGCTTCGTCGCCGGCTGGGCCACCGTTCTGGCGGTCGTGGTGCAGGTAGGCGTCGCGCTCTTGGTGCGCCGCGACATCACGCCGCTGTACGGGCCCGACCCCGCCAACCTGGGGTTGGCGGTCGTCGCGGCAGGGGTCGCGTGCCTCTGGTGCACCGTGGCCGGGCTGACCGTGCGTGTTCCCCCGTTCATGCCCCTTGCTGGCGTGCTCGTGGGCTGCGTCGCCGCCCACATCGCCTTCTACCTCGGCACCGTTCCTATCTTCGGGGAGGGCAGGGGCGACCGTGACTCCCTCGTCTCCGCCGCCCAGGGCGGCCTCATCGGCGGTGGCGTCGCCTGCATCGTGGGTGCCGTGGCCGCCATCATGGTCACCGTGCCGATCCTGTGGCTCCTCGGCCTTCGCGAGAGCAACACGCGGGTGGAGCGGCTCCGATTGGGCCGCGACGGCGAGACCGAGGTCCGTGAGGACCAGCGCCTCGAGGAATCGGACGACGGCGGGTGGACCGGGCGCGCCTAGCCCGCGAGAACTATCGGCCGCTCAGAAGCCCCAGAACCTCGGCGGTGACGTCGACCTCGCGACCCGGCCCCACGCCGTCGTGCGCCCCGGCCTCTTGGCCAGGTTCCGGAACAAAACGGGCCCGACCGGCCCACCGCTCGCCGCTCGGCGTCGAGGCCGCGAACAGCTCGAAACCCGGCCCGCCGCCACCGTGACCGGCCACCGTGGGCGCCCCTCCGACCATGAGGCCCAGCCCGTAGCCGGCCGGCTGCAGCGGGTGCCCCGGTGCGTTCACGGGCCGAGCCTCCAGCATGAGCCGCGGCAGCTCGGCGCCGAGCGCCGCGCCCAGGATCAGGGCCATCCCGCGCGCCGCCTCCGCCGGGTCGCCGAGCAGGCTACCGTGATAGACCCAGCGCGGATCGTAGGCGCGCAGGTGATCGTCGACGCGCGGCTCGGACACGGCCGCCCAGTCGCGCTGCTCAAGGAAGAAGCCCAGATCGAGTGCCAGCGGGTCGAGCAACAGGCGCGTCAAGATCTCCGAGAGCCCGACGCCGTGGTGGGCCTCGAGCGCCAGCCTCACCAACAGGTACCCGGCGTTCGAGTAGGAAAACGCCTCGGGTACCGACGGATCAAGGGGAGGGGTGACCGAGAGCCGCTGGAGCACCCGCTCGGCCGGCCAGGCCTCCCGCCGCGCCTCGACGGCCGCGTGATGGTCGGGCCACGCGGCGTAGTCGTCCAGGCCGGAGCGGTGCGCCAGGACGTCTCGCAGGACGAGCGGTTGAAGGGCGGAGGGAAGATCAGGCACGACGGAAGCGAGGCGCGCCTCCGGGGCGAAGCTCAGCAGCGCGGCCGCCGCGAGGAACGGCTTGGTGATGCTGTAGAGCGGGATGGCAAGCATGCCTGCAGTGTTGTCGGGTTCCCGCTGGATGCACAAGCCACGGGAGGGACCAGGCGAGAGGGCTAGGTGACGGGCGCGCGAGTCGGATGGGTAAAGGCCGCGCGCGTCACCCCCCTGGCAGGGGCCGCACGGGCGGGCAGGGCCGAAGAGCCCGCAGCATGAGCCTCGTGCAAGGATGCAGTGCATGGGCATCGTGAACCTGGACGGACGGCTGGTCTGCGAGACCGAGGAACAGGCGTCGACCGTCCGGAATCACCTCCCCGAGCACGCGCGGCTCAGCCGCGCCGAGCCCGGCTGCCTGCGCTTCGAGGTGAACGCGACGAAGGACCCGCTGATCTGGGAGGTCAGCGAGTCCTTCGCGAGCCGCGAGGCCTTCGACGCGCATCAGGCGCGCGTTGCGGCCAGCGTGTGGGGTGCCGCCACGGCGGGCATCCGCCGCGAGTACACAGTGGCCGAAGCCGAAGCCGAACGCGGGGCCTGAGCGCAGCGACCGCACGGCCCCGGGCGTCGTTTCCCGCCGGTTCGGTGCTTAGTGCGCCCAGTCGCCCGAGCTGAACTCGAACACCCAACCCAGCACGCCCACGAGCGCGATGCCCGCGCCGATGAACAGCACCCAGAGCCCCACGGCCAGGCCCAGGAAGGCCACGGCGGTGCCGATGCCGAGCACGAGCGGCCACCACGAAGCCGGGGCAAACGTGCCGTAGACGCCCGAGCGCTCGGCGATCTCGCCGCCGCTGCGGTCCTCCGGGCGCGGCCCCATGCTCTTGCCCGTCTTGCGCAGGAAGATGCCGACCATGAGCGACATGGCGCCGAGCAGCAGGAAGGCCGGGAAGCCCACCCACTCCTTGAACTGGGTGAGGAAGCCGTAGGTGATGCCGAGCGGGATGAAGATGATCCCGCCCAGGAAGATGTTGGCCTCGGGGCGCATGGGTGGT
>JALAHE010000032.1 GCA_022712075.1 Galactobacter sp. | reverse complement strand
GGTGAAGTCCAAGACCACCTTGCCACCGCTGCCGGAGCGGGCGGCGGCAAAGCCCTCCTCCCACTGCGCGGCGGGCAGGACGTCCGTCACGACGCCCGCGATGCGTTCGCGCAGCACGGGATCCGAGTCGAGCATGGCGCTCATGGCGTACCAGGTCTCGAACATCTGGCGGCCGTAGATGCCCTGGAAGGTGATCATGCGGGTGACCATGCGGGACCAGTCGACGGGGATCTCGCCGGTGGGCAGGCCGAGCATGGCGATGCGGCCGCCGTGGTTCATGTTCTCGACCATCTCCGGTAGGGCGGAGCGCACGCCGGACATCTCGAGGCCGATGTCAAAGCCCTCCTTGAGACCCAGGCGCTGCTGGGCGGCGACGATGCGCTCGGAGGCGACGTTCACGACGTCGTCCGCCCCTGCCGCGCGGGCCATCTCGAGGCGCTGCGGGGAGACGTCGGTGGCCACGATGCGGCGCGCCCCGGCGTGGCGGGCCACGGCGATCGCCATGACGCCGATGGGGCCGGAGCCGGTCACGAGGACGTCCTCGCCCACCATGGGGAAGGTCAGCGCCGTGTGCACGGCGTTGCCGAAGGGATCGAAGATGGCGCCGAGCTCGGGGGTGATGTTGCCCTCCGAGTGGACCCAGACGTTGCTCTCGGGGATGACGACGTACTCGGCAAACGCGCCGTCGCGCTGCACGCCCACCGACTGCGTGGCGATGCAGAGGTGGCGGCGACCGGCGCGGCAATTGCGGCACATGCCACAGACCACGTGGCCCTCACCGGAGACGCGATCGCCCACCTTGACGTGGTCCACCAGGTCGCCCACGGCCACGACCTCGCCGTAGAACTCGTGTCCCGGGATGAGGTTCGGGACGATCATCGCCGCCGCGGCGGCGTCGCCGGCCTGGATGTGAAGATCGGTGCCGCAGATGCCGGCGGTCATGACGCGGATCTTCACGTCATGGCTGCCAGCGGTGGGCTCGGGACGCTCGACGAGCTGGAGCGGGGCGTCGAGGGAGGGCTTGAAGAGGGCTTTCACGAGAGTTCAGTCTTCCCCCGTTCCGCCCGTCACAACAGGTCAGGAACGGTGCATGTTCACAACCTGATAGTTCAGAATGGCTTCATGGACATCGCTCATCTGCGCACGCTCCGGCTCCTCGACGACCTCGGCTCCCTGCGCGCCGTGGCCGCCGCGCTCTACGTCAGCCCGTCCGCCGTCTCCCAGCAGCTGGCGCAGCTGCAACGCGAGGCCAGCGTGGCGCTGACCCGCAAGGAGGGGCGCGGCCTCGTGCTGACCGACGCCGGCCGCGCGCTTTCCTCGGCTGCCCAGGACGTGCTCGTGAGCATGGCCCGCGCCGAGGCGGCCGTTGCAGCACACGGCTCGGCGCCGGACGCCTCGGTCTCGCTCGCACTCTTCCACTCAGTGGGTCCCGTGCTGGGCGGCCGGGTCGTGGCGGAGCTCTCCAGGCCGGGCGACCCGGCCCTCACCGTCGCCGACGAGGACGTGCCGGAGGGCGACTTCCCGGCGCTCACCTCGCGCTACGACCTCGTCGTGGCGCACCGCGTGGACTACGCACCGCCGTGGTCCGGCGGGGTCCGGGCCATCGAGCTGCTGCGCGAGCCCTTCGACATCGCCCTGCCCTCCGCGCACCCGCTCGCCGCGCGCCAGGTGCTCGACCCCGCGGACCTCGCGGACGAGCTGTGGGTCAGCTCCCGCGAGGGCTACTCCCCCGCCGACGTCGTGGCGCAGGTGGGCGCGGCGGCGCACCGCCCGGTGCGCGTGGCGCACCGGGTCAACGACTACGCGACGGTGGCCTCGCTCGTGGCCCACGCCGGCGTGGTCGCGGCGATCCCGCGCTTCACCGCTGGGTCACAGATCCCGGCCGGCGTGGTCCTGCGGCCCCTGCGCGGCACCACGCACGTGCGCCTCATCGAGGCCCTTGCCCGCCCCGAAACGCTGGAACGCCCGGCGGTGAGCCGGGCGCTCGAGGCGCTACGCGCCGTCGTCGGGCAGGTCAGGCCGGCTGCCTAGCGAGGGATCAATCCCACCACTGCGCCTCGATGCCCGTGCGCGCGGCGAGCGCCTCGGCGTCGGCGCCGCGGGCCAGCGGCAGCAGGGTCGCCACGTAGGAATCCGAGTCAATGTCGATGCCCCACAGCACGGCGCCGACGGCGGCGAGGGAGGCTGCGGCGCCGACAAACGTTTCGTCCGGCGTGCCCTCCAGGTGCTCGGGAAGGTCCGGGCTGAGCCCACGGGCCGAGCACATGCGGCCAAGGCTCCAGCTCACTTCGCTCCAGTCGTCCTTCCAGTCCTGCTCGATCGCGAAGTTCCGCTCGAGCAGGGCGTCGACGAGGCTCAGCAGCGCCAGGGTGCCCGGCGCGCGCTCCTCGGCTTCCTCCTCCTCGCCCCAGAGCCGCTCGGAGGCGGCCTCTGGGTGGGCGGCCGCGAAGGCCGCCGGGTCCACGGCCGCCTGGCCGATGCCCTCGGCTTCGGCGGGGCTCAGGCCCAGGAAGGTGGCCAGGTCGCGCCAAGCGGCGGCGT
Organism: Galactobacter sp.; assembly: GCA_022712075.1. Classification (GTDB taxonomy): domain Bacteria; phylum Actinomycetota; class Actinomycetes; order Actinomycetales; family Micrococcaceae; genus Galactobacter. The sequence goes on along the minus strand of JALAHE010000032.1, from coordinate 6,006 downwards.
CTCGTTGCATCATCCGCCCAGCCTGCCGAGCGGGCTCGGCGGGCGTCAAGGGCATCAACGCACGACGGCGTGTGGCCGGGCGGGCGGGTCGGCCGCCCTGGCGGGCTCCGGGCGAGACGTCGATGCCATCGCCTACGCTCGGCGCATGCCACAGATGGAAACCGCGGTGCTCGAGCTCCTCAATGAACACTTCGCCGCGCCAGTCGTGCGAGCCACCACCGCTGTCCTGGACGCCTTCGCGGCAGCGGCAAGCAACCCCAACCGCTCCCTCGGGTCGCTGGACGACTACGCCTGGCTACGCGGCAGGAGCATCGTGGATCCCGACTTCGAGCGGGCCGCGATCCATAGCGCCAACGGCCCGCTGACAAGAGTCTTCGCGGACCTAGATGGAGACCTAGACAAGCTGGCGGCGACCGACCGCCGGCGGCTCCCCCACGACCTGTTCGCGCCGAGCGTGGGGGTGCACATCGAGGTGGACGAGGTGCAGCACTTCGCCAGCGCACGTGAGCCCACGCTTCAGCGCTATCCCGAGTTCGGTTTCGGCGAGGAGTGGTACCCCGCCGGATTCGACGTGGACGGCTACCTGCGGCTCATCGCCGAACACCGGGGCCGCGCGGACCGGGCCTTTGCGCATCGTCAGGCGGCAACCTTTCCCGGCGAGCGCGGCCGCCAACGCCAGCGCGCCTTCAACGATGCCGTGCGCGACTTCGCCATCGGCGAGGCGACCGGTCGGCCCGTCATCCGCATCCCCATCCTGAACCGAAGCGATCCCCAGGCCGGGATCGAGTTCGCCCGCCCCTACCTCGAGCGCTTCCTCGGCGTGGAGGCGTAGAGGCAACATCGCCGAAGAATCTTCCCAAGCAACGGCTTCGCGGGCAGGATACCTTTCGGTAACCCATAGGGGCCGGGCCTCCCGGCGAGCTCGCGGCAAAGGGGACGTCGGATGGTTGAGAGCGCGAGCACACTCGCGTCCCGCAGGGTCGCGGTCAGCGCCGGCTTCGGGGTCCAGGCCTGCGGCTACGCGTCCCTGACCGCGGCGCTGCCGGTGCTGCAGGTCCGCACCAAGCTGAGCACTGACGAGCTCTCGCTCGTCATCCTGGCCATGGTGGTCGGGGCGATCGTCGGGACCCTGCTGGCGGACGTGCTCGCGGTGCGCCGCGGCTCCCGCTTCACGCTGCTCACGGGCGTGGCCTTCGAGTGCCTCACGCTCACGACGATTGCGTTCTCCACGAGCCCCGCCGTGCTCATCGGGGTGCTGGTGCTGCACGGCATCGGCTTGGGCATCGTGGACGTCGGCTGCAATATGCAGGGCTCGCTGCTCGAACGCTCCCTGGGGCGCCCCGTGTTCGGCCAGCTCTTCGCCACGGCCACCGCCTCCGGCATCCTCTCCACGCTCGTCACCATTTGGGCGCTCTCGGCCGGCTGGCCGGGCACCACAACGCTGGTGGTCGGCGCCGCGCTTCACCTGTGCTTCGCCCTGCTCGCGGGTCGGTTCCTGGACACCCAGCGCGCCGCCCGCGAGCCGCACAAGGCCTCGACGAGAGGAAGCAAACTGCCGACGCGCACCATCTACCTCGTGGGCCTCGTGGTGTTCGCCGCCTTTGTCGTCGACACCGCCGTGTCCACGTGGGCCGCCGTGTACGGCAAGGACGTCCTCTCATTGCCCGCCAACCTCGTCCCCCTGAGCTACGGCATCTACCTCGCCATGGTCTTGGTCGCCCGCTTGGTGCTCGACCCGCTCATCCTGCGCTTCGGCCGGGCCCGGCTGGCCCTGCTCGCGACCGTCCTTGGCGTGCTTGGCATGGCGGTGCTGACGCTCGGCCAGCCGCTCGTGGCCGTGTTCGTCGGCTTTGCCGTGGGCGGCTTCGCGGCCGGCTGGCTCGTGCCGCTCGCCTTCGCCCGCGCCGGCGAGCTGGTGCCCTCGCGCTCCGACGAGGTGCTCGCCAGGGTCAACCTCTTCAACGGCTTTGCCGCCATCATCGGCGCGGTCCTCCCGGCGCTGATCGCCGGCTTCACAAGCATCAATTGGGCCTTCCTCCTGCCCCTCGTGGCCCTCCTCGCGTGCCTCCCCGCCCTGCGCACCCTGGGCCGGTCCGGGCCCGAGACCGCGACGGGTGCCGAGGCACCGTCGGGTGCCTCTGCGGGCACGGGCAACGCCGTTGAAGGGCACGACGGCGCGGGAGACGACGAGGGCAGGTGAGAGCCGGGCGGTCCCCGGCTAACCGGGGCCGCTCGAGCCCGGCCCGGGCGCCGTGAGGGGCACTCCGGCCCCCACACCGGGGATCGCCCCGGGCTCGAACGCCAGGACCTTGTCGTCGCCCTCGCCGGGTTGCCCCCGCCCGTCCGTGTTGTTGCTGAGCACCCAGAGCCGCCCGTCGGGCGCGCGCACCGCGTCCCGGAGCCTTCCGTAGCCCTCCAGGACCGTCGCGATCCCGCCCCAGGGGCCGCCTGACGGTTCGCCGATCGGCACGCCGATCAACGAGCGCCCGCGCAGGCCAGCGATGAACACCGTCCCGTTCGCCACGGCGATCCCGCTCGGGCTGGAATCCTCCGGCGTCGCCTGCCAGACCGGGTCCACGCGTCCCGCCAGCCCGGCCCGGCCCTCCGTCGTCGGCCAGCCGTAGTTCTTGCCCGCCTCGATGACGTTGAGCTCGTCCCAGGTGTTCTGCCCGAACTCGCTCGCGTACAGCCGGCCGTCGGGGCCGAACGCGAGGCCCTGCGGATTGCGGTGCCCGTAGCTGTAGACCGGCGAACCCGGGAACGGGTTGTCAGCGGGCACGGAGCCGTCGGGCCGCAGGCGCAGGATCTTGCCGGCGAGGGATTCCAGGTCCTGGGCGTTCTCGCGTTGCCCCGCGTCGCCGGTGCCCGCGTAGAGCATCCCGTCCGGCCCCAGAGCGAGCCGGCCCCCGTTGTGGTTTGTCCCCGCGGGGATGCCCGTGAGGAGATCACGCACGGCCCCGAGCCTCAGCGCGCCCGGCTCCCCCAGGAGCTCGAAGCGCTGGATCCGGTTGCCGTCCTCGCCGGTGGAGTAGACAAAGAGGTGCCCGGCGCCGTCTGCGGCCAGGCCCAGCAATCCGCCCTCGCCTCCGTGCACCACACCCGGGACCGTCCCCACGACGCGCGGCGTGCCGGAGGAGTCCAGCTCCACGATGCGGCCCGCATCGCGCAGGCTGATGAGCGGGGTGCGCCCGGCGAAGGCGAGCGACCACGGCGCCTCGAGAGCGGTGGCGACCACCTCAAGGCCCGACGGCGCGCTCCCGCCGCGGGCGGGCGGGTCGCCGAAGCCGTGGGGCGGCAGGGGCGCAACGCACGCTGCGAGCAACAGCGGCACCGCCGCCAGCGCGCCGAACCGCACCCCGCGACGTCGAGCCCCAAGAACGACCATCCCTCAGCGTGCGGCCCGCGCGCCGCCCGGTCAAGGCGTCAGTGGATCATCTCGGCGACGCGCTCGGCGAGCAGGACCAGGCCGATGCCGATCATGGCGACCCCCGACACCCGCGTGACCACGCGAGCGGCGCCCGGCCGCGCGCCAAGGACACGCCGGGAGCCGGCGCTCACCGCGAGGTAGACCCCGGCGCAACCGAGGAGGTGGAAGGCACCCAACACGGCGATCTGCCCCTGAACCGGCCACGCGGCGTCGTGCCGAGTGAACTGTGGAAGCACCGCCGTGAGCAGGAGGACCAGCTTGGGGTTGAGGCTCGCGACGCCGATGCCCTTGGCGAACCAGCGCCCGGAGGATCCCACCGGCACGTCCGCGGCCTCGCCCACCGTGCCGCTCGAGCGCAGCACCCCGAGGCCGAGCCAGACGAGGTAGGCCGCGCCGAAGAGCGTGAGGGCGAGGGTGATCGAGGGGAAGCGCTCGAGCAGCGCGCCGACGCCGGCCACGACCACGGCGATGGCCACGACGTGTCCCATCCAGAGGCCCGACACGCTCGGCAGCACGCGCTCGCGCAGGCCGCCGGAGATGGCGTAGGCCCAGTCGGCGCCCGGCGTGAGAATGAAGAGGATCGAGACGCCCCAGAAGGCCCAGATCATCGTGGCGTCCATGGTGGCTCCCTTGCCTCGTGTCGGTTGAATGCCGCAAGACTAGGGAAAAATGCGTGGAAGGTGCTCTCCATTTCGACCCCTATTTGGGGTGAAGTATGGAAGGATCTTCCTCATGGACGCCCTAGATCGGGAAATTCTTTCGCAGCTGCAGGCCGACGGTCGCCTCACCGTCACCGAACTCGCCGAGCGCGTGGGCCTCTCGGTGTCCCCGTGCCACCGCCGGCTGCGCGCCCTGGAGCGCGACGGCATCATCACCGGCTACCGCGCCATGCTCGACGCACCGTCGCTCGGGCTCGGCTTCGAGACGCTGGTGTTCGTCACGCTGGACGCCGCCAATAGCCGCACCATCCCGCCCTTCGAGGCGGCGGTGCGCGACCTTCCCCGCGTGCTGCACGCGCAGCGCCTGTTCGGCGACCCGGATTATCTGCTGCGGGTCGTCTCGGCCGACCTCGAGGCGTACCAGCAGTTCTACGACGAGCACCTCGCCGCGCTCCCCGGCGTGCACCGCCTGCAGACCACGCTGGTCATGAAGACCGTGGTGGACGAGCGGATGCTGCCGCTCGTCGGGACGAAGGGAACCGGCGGGGCATGAGGCCCCGGCGGAACCGGCAAACACTGGGGCCGCCCCGCGCCGTCGGGCGTGGCAGCGCTGCCCTACGGCGCGTGGCCGGGTTCAGCGCGAGCGCACGGCGGTCGCCGTGCACAGGAGCACGACGCACCCACCCACCACGGTGAGGAGGCCGACCTGCTCGCCGAGCAGCAGCACCGACCAGGCCAGCGTCAGCAGGGGCTGCGCGAGCTGGACCTGCGAGACCTGCACGAGCGGGCCGATGGCGAGGCCCCGATACCAGGCCAGGAACCCCAGGAACATCGACACCACTGAGAGGTAGGCGAAGGCGAGCCAGGCCTGCGGCTCGGCCTGCGGCCAACCGCCGGCGAGCCGCTGGGCGCTCAGGACCAGGGTGAGAGGAGCGGCTACCACTAGGGCCCAAGAGATGGTCTGCCAGGAGCCGAGGACCCGCGAGAGCACGCCGCCCTCGGCGTAGCCGGCGCCGCAGCACAGCACCGCGGCGAGGAGCAGGAGGTCGGCGGGGCGGAGCGCGCCGACGCCGCCGCCCTGCACGAGGGTGAAGGCCAGCGCCGCGGCGGCGCCCAGGCCTGCCGCCCACCAGAAGCGGCCACGCGGGCGTTCGCCCGTCCTGAGGCAGCTCAACACCGCCGTGGCGGCCGGCAGGATCGCGATGACGACGGCGGCGTGTGAGGCCTCGACGCTGCGCAGGGCGAGCGAGGTCAGGAGCGGGAAGCCGAGGACCACCCCCAGGGCGACGACAGCGACGCTCAACCACTGCCTGCCGCGGGGCCGGGGCGGGCGAAAGACCAGGAGGGCAAGGCCTGCGAGCCCCGCCGCAACAACGGCCCGCCCGGTGCCGACAAACGCGGCGTCGAGGCCGCCTTGGACGGCGATCCTGGTCATGGGGACGGTGAACGAGAAGGCGAGGATGCCAAGCACGCCCCAGGCCAGGCCCGCGGTGCCGGCGAGAGTCGGTACCGCTTTGGAGCGGAGTTCAGTAACGCTACTCTGTGCTTTCATGAACAACAGTAGCAGTGAGCGATTGGCCCGTGAGCTTCGCTCGTGGATCACCGGCGCTCCGGCCGGATCACGGCTCCCCTCGACCAGGGACCTGGTGGCGGAGCACCGCGTCAGCGCCGCCACGGTGCGCGCCGCCCTGGCGCGGCTGAGCGCCGAGGGCTTGGTTGTCACGCGGCCAGGCGATGGCACGTATGCCGCGCAGCGCCGCGTTCCCGCCCGCGCCGACTACTCCTGGCAGACCTCGGCCCTCGGCCCCGCACCGTTCGAGGTGCCCGGGCTGGGCGAGGCGCTCGCGGACGTCCCGTCGGACCGGATCAACCTCGCGGAGGCCTACCCCGAGGCGAACCTCCTCCCCCTCGCCGCCGTCC
>JALAHE010000031.1 GCA_022712075.1 Galactobacter sp. | reverse complement strand
CGGCCGCGCCCTCCTCGGCGAGCCGGGCCGCCTCGGCCCGCTGCGCCTGCAGGGTACGCAGCCTCTGTGCCCGGGTGCCCCGGTGCCGCACGGCGCCGAGGTCGCGGCCGTCAAAACACGTGCGGGTGCCGGTGTGGCAGGCGGCGCCGACCTGGTCGACGCGCACGAGGAGGGCGTCGCCGTCGCAATCGAGGGCGACCGAGCGGACGTACTGAACGTGCCCGGAGGTGTCGCCCTTGCGCCAGTATTCGCGGCGCGAGCGGGACCAGAACGTCACGCGGCCGCTGCTGAGCGTGCGATGCAGGGCCTCCTGGTCCATCCATCCCAGCATGAGCACCTCGCCGGTGTCGTGCTGCTGGACGATCGCGGCGAGCAGCCCGTGCTCGTTGAGCGCAAGCGCCTCGGCGATCGACTCATCGAGGTTCGGGGAGGCGGGTCGGGGGTCAGAAACAGGCTCAGACATCGTGCCTCCATGGTACGTCGGGTCACAGCACGGTACCGACGCGGTGTCGCCCCGAACCCTCGGGGGTGCGCCGTGTTACGTTCGGCGGGATGGACTTTGCACTTTCTTCCCGGGATGCCCTGGCCGAAGCACTGCTGGCGGCCGGCCCCGCCGCGCCCACCCTCTGCGAGGGCTGGGAGGCGCGCCACCTCGCCGCCCACCTCGTGCTCCGCGAGCATTCGCTGTGGGCCGCCGGCATCGTGGGTGGCCCGCTCAAGGCGGGCATGGAGCGTCGCCTCGAGTCCATGGCGGCCGCCGCTTCCTCGCCCGCCGACTTTGCGGCGCTCGTCGCGACCTTCCGGGCCGGGCCGGGCAAGCTCAGCCCGCTGCGGGCGGCCAAGGTGGACGCCGCCGCCAATCTGCTCGAGTACTTCGTCCACACCGAGGACGTTCGCCGGGCCCGAGAGCAGTGGGCCCCGCGCGCCCTCGAGGGCGCCTACGCCGCGGCCCTGTGGGGCCAGCTGCTCCAGCGCGCCGGACTGCTCCTGCGCAAGGCCCCCGTTGGCATCATCCTCGTGCGGCCCGACGGCGTGCGCACGCGCGTCCGCCGCGGCGCCGACTCCGTGGCGGTCACGGGCGGCATCGGCGAGCTCGTGCTGTACCTGCACGGCCGCGGAGAGCACGCGCTCGTCACCTTCGAGGGCGCACCGGACGCGGTGGATGCGTTGCGCGCCTTCCGCCCCACGGTCTAACGCCCGCCCTCCCAGAACAGCAAAAGCGTGATGCGCCGCTCCCGTCGGGAGCGGCGCCTCACGCCGTCGTACCCTAAAAACTCGGGCTCAGCGCACCACGTGACCGGCCGCGCGCATGGCCGCCTTCACGGTGGCGATCATGTCGTCTGGCCCGAAGTGGAACACCGAGGCAGCGAGCACCGCATCGGCGCCGGCTTCGACCGCCGGGGCGAAGTGCTCCGGCTTGCCCGCTCCGCCCGAGGCGATGAGCGGGACGCTCACCTCGCGGCGCACGGCGCGGATCATCTCCAGGTCGAAGCCGTCCTTCGTTCCGTCGGCGTCGATGGAGTTGAGCAAGATCTCGCCCACGCCGCGACGCGCCGCCGCGGCCGCCCACGCCACGGCGTCGATGCCCGTGCCCTCGCGGCCGCCCTTGACCGTCACCTCGAAGCCGGAGGGCAGGCCCTCCTTGTCCGAGCGCTTCGCGTCGAGCGAGAGCGTGAGCACCTGAGAGCCGAAGCGCTGGGTGATCTCGTTGATGACGTCGGGGCGCACCACGGCCGCTGTGTTGATGGAGGCCTTGTCGGCGCCGGCGCGCAGCAGCTTGTCGACATCGGCCACGGCGCGCACGCCGCCGCCGACCGTGAGCGGGATGAAGACCTCGTCTGCCGCGCGGGCCACGACGTCGAACACCGTCTCGCGGTTGCCGGAGGAGGCGGTGACGTCGAGGAAGGTGAGCTCGTCGGCGCCGGCGCGGCCATAGCGCTTTGCAAGTTCGACGGGGTCACCCGCGTCGCGCAGGCCCTCGAAGTTCACCCCCTTGACCACCCGGCCGTTGTCGACGTCGAGGCAGGGGATCACGCGGATGGCAACGGACATGATGCTCTTTCGGGCTGGCGTGGACTCAGGGTGCTGTGGGCCGGAGCTCAGATGCGACAGGCGTTGATGGCCGTCACGAGGATGGCGCGCGCGCCAAGGTCGTAGAGGTCGTCCATCACCTGGTTGGTGGTCTCCTTGCGCACCATGGAGCGCACTGCAACCCAGTCCGAATCCTTCAGCGGGGAGACGGTGGGCGACTCGAGACCGGGGGTCAGCGCCGAGGCCTGCTCCACGAGGTCCTTGCGGATGTCGTAGTCGAGCAGCACGTAACGGCGCGCCACCAGCACGCCCGTGAGGCGGCGCTGCAGCACGTCCAGGCCGGCCGGGTGGTGCCCCGTGCGGCCGATCAGCACGGCCTCGGACTCCATGAGCGGCGCGCCGAAGGGCTCGAGGCCCGCGGCGCGCATCGTGGAACCGGTCTCCACGACGTCGGCGATCGCGTCGGCCACGCCGAGGCGAATCGACGTCTCGATCGCGCCGTCGAGGCGGACCGTGCTGGCGTCGATGCCGCGCTCCTTGAGGAAGTGATCAACCAGCACGCGATAGCTCGTGGCGATGCGCTTGCCAGCGAGCTGCTCGGTGTCGGTGAAGGTGCCGGCCGGGCCGGCAAAGCGGAACGTCGACTTGCCGATGCCGAGCGGCATGAGCTCCTCGGCGTCGCCGTTGACGTCGGCGTCGAGGAAGAGGTCGCGACCCGTGATGCCGAGGTCGAGGACACCGCGGCCCACGTACACGGCGATGTCGCGGGGGCGCAGGTAGAAGAACTCGATCTCGTTCTCGGGATCGGTGATGGCCAGTTCGCGGGAGTCGCGGCGCTGGCGGTAGCCGGCCTCCATGAGCATGGAGGTGACGGCCTCGGAGAGGGAGCCCTTGTTGGGCACGGCGATGCGGAGCATTTCAAGCCTTCCTGGGTGCGCCCGCCTTGAGGCGCTTGGGGGTGCGCTGACCCGGTGCTCTCACCGGTGCGCATCGAAAAGTGGGGCGGGGCGGCCGCCGGGCGCGTGAGCGCCGCGGCGGCTACAGGTGCTTGTAGACGTCCTCGAGGGAGATGCCCTTGGCGAGCATCATCACCTGGAGGTGGTAGAGGAGCTGGGACATTTCCTCGGCGGCCTCATCCAGGGTCTCGTACTCGGAGGCCATCCACACTTCGGCTGCCTCCTCGACGATCTTCTTCCCGATGAAGTGCACGCCGGCGTCCAGCTCGGCCACGGTTCCCGATCCCTCGGGGCGTTCCTGCGCCTTGGCGGAGAGCTCCGCAAAAAGCGATTCGAAGGTTTTCACGCCTTCCAATCTACCGCGCGGCCCCCTTCCTCCCCGAACCCGTGACGCATGTGAGGTGCACGACGTCGCTGGGCCGGGTTGCGCCGGCCGCCCGCCTTCGCGGGCGGCCGGCGGGCGGCCGGAGGCGCACGTGGAGGTGGGCCGGGCCGCCTCTAGCGGCCCGGCGGGCACCCGAGCCGGGCACCCAACGCGGGCACCCGCCGTCGAGCACCCGGGACGGGCCCCGTGCCTCAGGCCTCGGCGCTCACCCCTTTGGGGCGCAGGCCCGCGAGATCGATCGCGGCCCTGGCCGCCTCGTAGCCCTTGTCTTCGCTCGCGCCCGGTCCGCCGGCGCGGGCCAGCGCCTGCTCGGGCGTGTGGCACGTGAGCACCCCGTTCCCGATCGCCGTGTCGGTGTCCAGCGCCACCCGGCTCAGCCCGTCCACGGCGGCCCTCGAGACGTGCTCGAAGTGCGGGGTCTCCCCCTCGATCACGGCGCCGAGAGCCACGACGGCGTCGGCGGCTCCCGCGAGCCGCGCGGCGGCCAGCGGGAGCTCGAGGGCTCCGTCGACGTAGTGCACGGACGGCGCAGTCACCCCCTCCTCGGCCGCCGCGCGCAGGGCCCCGTCGACGAGCAGCCCCACGATGGGTGCATTCCAGCGCGTGGCGAGCACGGCCAACGTGAAGCCAGGCGCGGCCCGCCTGCGCGGCGCCGTGCCGCCACCGGCCCCCGGCACTCCCGCCCCGCTCATG
>JALAHE010000336.1 GCA_022712075.1 Galactobacter sp. | reverse complement strand
CCGTAGAGCTTGCCGTCGAAGGTGTAGAGCTCGGTGAGCGAGCTGGGGTACTTGGACGTGTCGATGCCGGCGTCCTCGAGCGGGGCGAGCTGGCCCTCGGAGGCGTAGAGGCCAAACTGTGGGCCGTTCATCCACATCACGTCGGGGCCGTTGCCGCCGCTCATGGCGGTCTGCAGCTTGGTCCAGTACTGGCTGTTGGGGGTGAGCTGGATCTCGACCTTGGCGCCGGGGTTGGCCGCCTCGAACTTCTTGGCGATCTGCTCCATGGCCGGCTTCTGGTTCTCGTCCCAGATGGCGTAGGTGATGGTCCCTGTGTCACCGCCCCCGTCGCCTTGGGAGGCGCCCCCGGAACAGGCGGTCAGGGACAGGCCGAGGACGGCGATGGACGCTGCGGCGGCGAGCTGGCGCTTCATGGCGGCGGGCTCCTTCGGGTCGATGAGCTGGGATAAACGTTTCAGTGAAACGATTAAGTGGCCATGAGGCTACGCGAGTGTGACGCCGGGCACAAGGGGTGGTGGGGCAGACTGGGCTTGCGCGATCCGTGAGCGCCATCTTGGGGCGCCCGTGACCCAAATCATCGGATTTCGTATACGATCTAGGGAAGACCGCACGCCGCTTCGAAGGAGATCGCCCGTGTTCCCCACCGACACCACCGCCACCGTGCCCGTGACGCAGGAGGTGCTGGACGGGATCGGCAAGGTCCTCGCCGTGCACCTTTCCTACAGCTCGCGCGCCGAGCAGCGCGGACGCACCCCCAAGTTCCCCTCGTACTTCATGAAGGCCACGTCCTCGCTGTCGCTCTCCGGCGACTCCGTGGAGCGCCCGGCCGAGACGGAGCTGCTGCAGTTCGAGGGCGAGATCGCCCTCGTCATCGGCACCACCGCCCGCCGCGTCACCCCCGAAGAGGGCTGGGCCCACGTCGGCTGGATCACCGCCTCCAACGACCTGGGCGTCCAGGACATCAAGTACGCGGACAAGGGCTCGAACATCCGCTCCAAGTCGGGCGACGGCTTCACCCCCTTCGGCCCCGTGCTGCTGCCTGCCGCCGGCCTCGACCCGGAGAACCTCCGCGTCGTCACCAAGCTCAACGGCGCCGTGGTGCAGGACGCGTCCACGCAGGAGCTGCTCTTCTCCTTCGGTCAGATCGTGGCAGACCTCTCCCAGCAGATGACCCTGCACCCGGGCGATGTCATCCTGACCGGCACCCCCGCCGGTTCCTCCGTCTTCCAGCCGGGCGACGTCGTCTCCGTTGAGGTCTCCGGCAACGGCGTCACCACGGGCGAGCTGCTCACCACGGCCGTCCAGGGCACCGAGGGCTTCAAGGCCTTCGGCAACCCGACCAAGGTCACCGACGCCGACCGCATCGACGCCTGGGGCGACGAGGAGGCCGCCGGCCTCGCGGCCGCCGCCGAGGCCGACGTGCTGACCCCCGAGGTTCGCGCCCAGCTGGAGGCCGCCGCCATCGCGACGCTGTCGACCTCCATCAAGAAGGCCGGCATCGAGAACTGCACCATCGCCGGCCTGACCGCCACGAAGGGTCGCCGCCGCGTCATCGGCCGCGCCCGCACGCTGCGCTACGTCCCGCTGCGTGAGGACCTCTTCAAGCAGGTGGGCGGCGGCTACAACGCGCAGAAGCGCATCATCGACGATCTCAACGAGGGCGACTTCCTCGTCATGGAGGCCCGCGGCGAGCAGGGCGCAGCCACGATGGGCGACATCCTCGTGACCCGCGCCCAGGTGCTCGGCGCCGCCGGCATCGTCTCCGACGGCGCGGTCCGCGACCTCGCCGCCGTCGAGGACATCGACGTCCCCGTCTTCCACAACGGCGCGCACCCCTCGGTGCTCGGCCGCAAGCACATCCCGTGGGACATTGACACGACCGTCGCCTGCGGCGGCGCCACCGTTCAGCCCGGCGACATCATCGTTGCCGACTCCGACGGCATCGTCGTGATCCCGCCGGCCCTCGTGGCCCAGGTCGCCGCCGACGCCGCGGCCGCCGAGGCCCAGGACGCCTGGGTGCTGGAGCAGGTCGAGGCCGGGCGTGCCGTCGACGGCCTCTTCCCGCCCACGGGCGAGTGGAAGGCCAAGTACCAGGCCTTCAAGGAGGGACAGAACTGATGCTGGACAACGCCACCCGCACCGCCATCGCCGACGAGCTCGTCGAGGCCGCCGCGACCCGCACGCCCGTCCCCCTGCTCACGCAGCGCTACCCCGAGATGGAGGTGGCCGATTCCTACGCGGTCCAGAACATCTGGAAGCAGCGCGGCGAGGAGGCCGGCCGCGTGGTCGCCGGCCACAAGATCGGCCTGACTTCCAAGGCCATGCAGTACGCCACGGGCATCACCGAGCCCGACTACGGCGTCATCTTCAAGGACATGGTCCGCGAGTCAGGTTGCGTCCTGAACCACGCCGACTACACCAAGCCGCGCGTCGAGATGGAGCTCGCGTTCCTGCTCAAGGACGACATCGAGGGCCCCGACGCCACGATCTTCGACGTCCTGCGCGCCACCGAGTACGTGGTCCCGGCCCTTGAAATCCTCGACGCCCGCGTCGAGATGGCCGGCCGCACCATCGTCGACACGATCGCCGACAACGCCGCCATGGGCCTCATGGTCGTGGGTGGCTCCCCGGTGAAGCCGGACGCGATCGACCTGCGCTGGGTCGGCGGCATCCTCTCCAACAACCAGGAGATCGAGGAGACCGGCGTCGCCGCCGGCGTCCTCGGCCACCCCGCGAACGGCGTGCACTGGCTCGCCAACCGCCTCTCCGAGCACGGCGACAAGCTGCGCGCAGGCGAGATCATCCTGGCCGGCTCCTTCACGCGCCCCATGTGGGTGCAGCCCGGCTCCACCGTTTCGGCCGACTACGGCCAGTTGGGAGTGGTCACGTGCCAGTTCGTCTGAGCGCCCAGCCGTCCTTTAAGGACCTCTTCGGCCCCGGATCCGTGGGTGAGAACCGCACTGTTGCCGGCATGTTCGTGTGCGACGGCGGCCCCACGAGCGCCGAGATCTGTGCGGGCGCGGGCTTCGATTACCTACTGATCGACGGCGAGCACGGCACGTTCTGGCTCGAGTCCATCCAGGACCAGCTGCGCGCCATCGCCGCGTACCCCACGCTCGCCGTGGTGCGCGTCCCGGAGAACTCCGAGGTCCTGATCAAGCAGGTCCTGGACGCCGGGGCCCAGACGATCATGGTCCCCATGGTCCAGGACGCCGCCGAGGCGCAGGGGGCCGTCAAGGCCGTGCGCTACCCGCAGCCGGGCAACCCGGCCGCCGGCGTGCGCGGCGTCGGCTCTGCGCTGGCCCGCTCGGCCCGCTGGGGCCGCATCCCCGACTACCTGACGCGCGCCCACGAGTTCGTCTCGCTGATCGTGCAGATCGAGTCGGCCACGGCCCTGCGCCATGCCAAGGAAATCGCCGGTGTGGAGGGCGTCGACGCCGTCTTCCTCGGCCCCTCCGACCTCGCCGCCTCCATGGGGCTGCTGGGCCAGCAGACGCACCCGACCGTGGTCTCCGCGGTGAAGCAGGTCATCGCCGACGTGAAGTCCCAGGGCAAGGTCGTGGGCGTCAACGCCTTCGATCAGGCCCAGGCCCGCGACTACATCGAGGCCGGCGCCGACTTCGTCAACGTCGGCGCCGACGTGGCCCTCCTGGCCCGCGGCACCGAGGCCCTCGCCGCCGCGTTCATCCCCCAGGACTGCCGCCCGTCCCGCCCCACCCCACCCGGCGAGGGGCAAAGAAAAGGCCCCGCACGCCGACGTGCGGGGGCGTTCGGGGGTGGGT
>JALAHE010000335.1 GCA_022712075.1 Galactobacter sp. | reverse complement strand
GCTCGCGCGCGGTCGCCTCCAGCGAACGCCCGTTGTCGAGATAGCACCACAGCGTCTCCAGCAGTTCGCCCGAGTGCGCGGCGAGCGGTTCGTAGATCTGCTCGATGAGCGTGCGACGCGCGAGGCCATCGCCCGCGAGCGCGCGCTCAGGAACGTGACACCCGGCGCCGCGAGCCCGGACAGGTCAAGCGCGTGCACGCTCTCGGCGGGCGAAGTGCCCCGCATGTCGGCGAGGTGTTCGCCCAGAAGGGCGGCGACGTCGGGCGTTTCAAGCCCGCCTTCCGTGATCAGCATGCGCCCACCTTAGGAAAGCCAGGTGTCCGGCGCGTTTCGCGCCGGACGCGGGCTCACGCGCCGGTGCCCGACGACGCCCGCTCGCCTTCCAGGCTCGGCTCACCCGAGACGGTGGGGACCGGCGCACCGGGGATCCGCGCGGCAAACCAGGGCAGGGTGCGCTGACACAGCGGCCCGATGAGGAGCGCGAACACCACGGTGCCGATGCCGAGGTTGCCGCCGAGCGCAAAGCCGATGAGCGCCACGCACACCTCGATGGACGTGCGGGCAATCCAGATGGGCCAGCCGAAGCGCTGGTTGAGGCCGGTCATGAGGCCGTCGCGCGGGCCAGGGCCCAGCTTCGGCGCGATGTAGATCCCGGACGCCACGGCCAGCAGCACGAGGCCGGCGGCGAACATCGGGATGCGGATCCAGAGCGATTCGACGGGCGGCAGGATCCAGAGGCCCAGCTGCGCGCTCGTGCCGATGAGCAGCACGTTGAGCACGGTGCCGATCCCGGGCTTCTGCTTGAGCGGCCACCACAGCAGCAGCACCACGGCGCCGATTATGTTCGTGACCATGCCGAACGGGATGCCGGTCTGCAGGGAGACGCCCTGCGAGAGCACGTCCCAGGGCGAGATGCCCACGGCGGCGCGATTCATGAGCGAGATGGAGAAGCCGTAGAGGACCAGCCCGACGATGAGGGCGGTGAGGCGGGTGGGGAGGCGGCGCGGGGTCATGCCACCATCGTGAGGCCAAAGTGGCATTCGATTCAAAGGCCACTTTGAGTAGAGTGGCCCGCATGAACCCGCTGCGCCTCTCCCCCGCGTCCCTGCACCGCGCGCTGGGCGCGTGGCGCGACACCCTTGGAGGAGAACCGCTGCACCGCGAACTCGCCGAACGCCTGCGCCTCCTCATCCTCGACGGCCGCCTGCCGCTGGGCGCCCGCCTGCCCTCCGAGCGCGCCCTCGCCGAGGAACTCGGGCTCAGCCGCACCACGGTCGCCTCCGCCTACGACGCCCTGCGCGCCTCCGGCCACGCAGCGAGCCGCCAGGGTTCCGGGACGGTCGCCACCTTGCCGGGCCCGGCCTTGATCCCGTCGAAGCCGCTCGCCGAGGCCGGGCTGGTTGACCTCTCGCGCGCCTCGCTCCCCGCCTCTCGGTTCGTCCCGCCGGCCCTGCGCACCGCCGCCGAGGAGCTTCCCACCTTCCTCTCCGGCACGGGCTACGACCTGCGCGGCCTGCCGCACCTGCGCACCAAGATCGCCCGCCACTACACGGAACGCGGCCTCCCCACGCGCCCCGAACAGGTCATGGTCACCCTGGGCGCCCAGCACGCCATCCACCTCCTCGCCGCCGCGCTCCTGCGCCCGGGCGACCGCGCCCTCGTCGAGGCGCCCACCTACCCGCCCGCCGCCGAGGCCCTGCGCCTCGCCGGCGCCCGCCTCGTCACCACGCCCGTGGTGAGCACCGGGCCTTCACTGCCCGACGACGGAGCGCCCGGCCCGGGCGCTCGGGTCGCCGCCGGGGGCGGCTTGGCGGGAGGTCCCGGGAAGCGCGGGGTGGCGGCGGATGCCACCGCGGGCCTGGGATCCGCGACCGACGCCGGCGGCCCCACCGGCCCGACCCGCCCGACCGGCCCGACCGCCGACGGCTGGGACGCCGAGCAGTTCGCCGCGACCCTGCGCCGCGCGACCCCGACGCTCGCCTACCTCATGCCCGTGCGGCACAACCCCACGGGCTCCTCGATGAGCCGGGCGACGCGCGCGGCGGTGCTCGCGGCGGCCCGCGACAGCGGCACCATCCTCGTCATCGACGAGACCACCGCCTCGCTCGACCTCTCGGGAGTCGGCCCCGGGTCGGCGTTCGGCGACGACGCGGACGCGGCGGCGGCCGGCGTGGTCCGCGCGAGCGAGACCCCCACCAGCCCGCGCGGGCTGGGGCGCCGGGCGGCCGCAAGCGTGGTGCACCTCGGCTCGCTCGGGAAGCTGTTCTGGGGTGGCCTCCGCGTGGGCTGGATCCGCGCGGAGCCGGAGATCGTGGAGCGCTGCATCGCCGCGCGCCCGGCCCACGACCTGGGCACCCCCGTGGTGGAGCAGCTTGCCGCGGCGCACCTGCTGGAGGCCTGGGATGAGGCGGTCGCCGAGCGCGCGGAGCAGCTGCGCGCCTCGGCCGCGGCGCTCTCCCGGCTCGCGGCCGAGCACCTGCCCGGCTGGGTGGTCCCGCCCGTCGAGGGCGGCCTCGCGGCCTGGGCCGTCCTGCCGCACGCCGCCTCGAGCGCCCTGGCCATCGCGGCGCGCGAGCACGGGGTGCTCATCCCAGCCGGGCCGTGGTTCGGCGTGGACGGAGGGGCGTTCGAGCGCTTCGTGCGCATCCCCATCACGGTCGGCGTGGACGAGCTCGAGCGAGCCATTCCAGCACTCGGCGCCGCGTGGGCCGAGGTGAGCGGGCACCTGGGCGTGGGACCCGCGGGCCCGGGCCGCGCCGTCGAGCTGGTGTAGCGGCGGGGCCCAGCCCGCGCGCCCTCATCGTTCCTGCCCGCGCGCCCTCATCGATTTCGGACACACTCCACGCCTTCGGCGGGGTTTTTGTCCGGAATCGTTGAGCAAAGCGCCCGCAAGGCCTCTAGCTCACCGGTTTTCGGTGGCCTCTTCCCCCACCACCAGCACGAGGGAACCTTCGAAGCTCGGTTGGGTGCGCAGGGCGCCGTGTCTCGCGTCCCACTCACCGGAATCCAGCGCCGCGCGGAGCCGCGCCACGGAGGCTTGCGCCTCGTCTTCGTCCACGAAGGACCATGCCGAATTTGCTAGCCGTGCGCCGGGATCCAACAGCGCCTCCGGACGGCCGGAGTACGCCTCGGAAAAGCCGTCCACGCAGTCCAGCGGGATGGGAAGCGGGTCCACGCGTCCGCCACCGAGCCCTTCGAGGATCCGCGCTGGCGTCGGGTAGCGGCGCGCCTCGGTGGCGACCGCTGCCGGCGCGTAGTCGATGAGCCAGAAGCGGTCCAAGAGGGCCGGATCGCACGTCAGCACCAGCACGGGCCCGCGGCTGACGCGGCGAAGCTCGGCCAACCCGGCCTCGAGGTCCCCCCACTGGTGCACCGAGAACGTGGTCATGACGGCGTCGAAGGAGTTGTCGGCGAAGGGCAGGGCCTCGGCCGTCGCATCGATGGCCACGCCCAGGTGGGCCGGCCTCTGGGCGCGCATCGAGGCGGAGGGCTCCACTGCGGTGACGTCGCGGTCCAGCGGCTCGTAGGACCCGGCGCCGGCGCCCACGTTCAGCACTGTCCTGGCGTCCCCGAGCGCCGCAGCAATGGCTGCCTCGAACGCGGGTTCCGGGCGCCGGTAGCCCGCATAGCCGGGGCCGATCGCCCCGTAGTTGGCGTCCCCGGCCGAGCCGTCCAGCTTGCGTTGATTCATGGCCGGAGCCTAGCGAACGCCGCGGTCGGTGCCCGCCCCCGGTTTTTCCGCGCCTTCAAGAACAATCCGCGCACGCGAGGACGCGGATTGTTCAGGAGGGCGCGGTTTTTCGCGGACGCCCACGACCCGTCATCGATTTCGGACACACTCCACGCCCTCGGCGGTGTTTTCGTCCGGAATCGTTGAGCAAAGCGGCCGCGGCCCCGCAACCTCCGCGGAAGCGGCACCCAGCCGCCCGTGATGCAATGGAGGGGTGACCTCCCGCCCCGTGAACGAGCTGCCAGCCCTCGATGGCTCGGGCCCCATCCGTTCCAAGCACGTGGCCGCCGTGCGCCACCGCCCCGACATCCGCCCGCCGTGGGTGTTGCGCCGCGTTGAGCTCACGGCCCGCGAGGTCCTGCCCACCGGCCTGCTGCGACTGACCCTGGGCGGCGAGCAGCTGCGCAGCGTCTTCTGCGTCCCCGGCCTCGCCAACTCCGGCTTCGACGACGTCCTGGTCGTCTGCCTCCCCGACCCGGAGGCCGCGCCGCTCCCGGCCCGCATCTCCCCGCACCCGCTGCGCGGCCCGGCGCCGGTCTCCCCCGGCTACGCCCTGCGCGACTACACGATCGCGGGCCTCCTCCATGATCCCTCCGGCGAGTGCGTCGCCGTGCAGATCGACGTGGTCCGCCACGCGGGCGGCCGCTTCGCCGATTGGGCCGAGGAGGCCCCGCTCGGCGCCGAGCTGGACGTGCTCAACCCCCGCATGATGCGGCTCCTGCCGCGCACGGGACGCATCGTCGCGGTGGGCGACGACGCGGCGCAGCCGGCCCTGGAGGGCCTCTTACGTCACAGCGCGGGCGGCCAGGCGGGCCCCTCCGGTGGGGTCCTCATGCCGCACCCGCCGGGACCCGGCAACGAGCGCCTGCGCGTGGAGCGGCTCCCGGAGCCCGGCGCGGTGACGGCGCGGCTGCTCGAGCTGGCGGCGGAGGAACCCGAGGCCTACTTCTGGCTCGCCGCGGAGTCCTCCCGCGTCACGGCCTGGCGGCGCGCGCTCATCGAGGCGGGGCTCTCCAAGGACCAGGTGCAGTTCAGCGGCTACTGGAAGCTCGGCAAGCCCCAGCGCTGAGCGGCGCCCCTGGCCAACGCCCTCGGCCAACGTTCCAACGACGCCGCGACGCCGCACCGCCGCCGGGCGCCTTCCGCCGCACGGGTTCCGCCGGGCGACGCCCGGGCGCGCGCTAGGCGTGACAGGCTGGGACCATGCTCAACCACGCCGACGTCCGCGCCGCCCAGGACCTCATCGCCGGACGAACCCGCGTCACCCCGGTGAGCGAGTGGGCCCCGGGGATCACCCTTAAGCACGAGTACCAACAGCTCTCCGGCAGCTTCAAGGCCCGCGGCGCCTTCGCGCGCCAGCTCGGCGCGCTGACCAGCGGCGAGTTGGACCCGCGGGTGGGCGTGGTGGCGGCGTCCGGGGGCAACGCCGGCCTGGCGCACGCCTTGGTTGCCGCCGAACTCGGCCACCCCTGCGAGGTGTTTGTCCCGGGCGTCTCCCCCGAGTCGAAGGTCAGGCGCCTCGAGGCGGCGGGCGCCGCGGTCCACCGCGTGGGCCGCGTCTACGCCGACGCGTACGCCGCCGCCCAGGAGCACGTCGTGGCCACCGGCGCCACGTTCTGCCACGCCTACGATCAGCCCGCCGTCGTCGCAGGGGCCGGCACCCTCGCGCTCGAGCTGCACCGACAGCTCCGCCCCCTCGAGCGGGTGGTCGTGTCCGTGGGCGGCGGCGGCCTCCTGGCGGGACTGCTCGCGGGCCTCGAGCCGCACGTCGAGGTGATCGCGGTGGAGAGCGCCGGCTGCCCCACCCTCGCGAGCGCCCTCGATGCCGGGCGGCCCGTCGATATCGAGGTCGGGGGCGTCGCCGCGGACTCGCTCGGCGCCACGCGGATCGGCGAGCTCGCCTGGGAGCAGGTCCGTGCCTCCGCGCCCGGGCGGCTGCGCAGCGTCGTCGTACAGGACGAAGAGATCCTCGCCGCCCAGCGCGTGCTCTGGGACGGCCACCGGATCGTGACGGAACCGGCAGCGGCGGCGGCGATGGCGGTCATCACCTCCGGCGCCGTGGCGCCGGAACCCGGGCGCGCCACGGCCGTGGTGCTCTGCGGCGCTAACTCCTCGCCAGCCGCGCTCGCCTGACACCGAAGCGGAGCCCGAGGCTCCCGCGCGGCGTCAGCCCAGCGGCTGGATGGCTGAGAGGTCCGGCCGCTCGGTGCGATCCGGCACCACGAGCACCGTCCCGGTCGCCGAATCCACCACGAGGTGGCACGCCAGGCCGAACACGTCCTGGATCAGCTCGGCCGAGAGCACATCGGCCGGCGCCCCCTGCGCCACCACGCGCCCGGCCTTCATGACCACGAGCTCGTCTGCGTAGTGCGCCGCCTGCTGCAGGTCGTGCAGCACGGCCACGACGGTGCGCCCCTGCCCCACGGCGAGCTCGCGCATGAGCTCGAGCAGCCCGTACTGGTGCGCGATGTCTAGGTACGTCGTCGGCTCGTCCAGGAGCACGGTGCGCGTCTGCTGGGCCAGCAGCATGGCGACCCACACGCGCTGGCGCTGGCCGCCGGAGAGCCCCTCCACGAGCCGCGTGCCGAACTCCTCGAGCCCGGTCGCGGACAGCGCGCCGGACACCGCGGCGTCGTCGGCCGGCGTCCACTGCCGCAGCAGGCCCGGGTGGGGGAAGCGGCCGCGCGCCACGAGGTCGCGGACCGTGATCCCGGAGGGCGCGTGCGCGCTCTGCGGCAGCAGCGCCATGCGCCGCGCGAGCTCCTTGGCCGGAAGCGAGGCGATGTTCTCGCCGGCCAGCTCGATGTGCCCCGCCTTGGGCTTGAGCAACCGCACCATCGAGCGCAGCAGGGTGGACTTGCCGCAGCCGTTGGGACCGATGATCGCCGTGAACTTCCCAGGCGCCACGTTCACGGAGAGCTCGGGCAGGATCGTGGTGCCGTCAAGCACCACGTCAATCGCGTCAACGGACAGGGTGGGTTCGGTGCTCATCGGCGAGCCTCCTTGGACAGCAGGGTGATGAGGTAGAGGCCGCCGAGCGTCACGGTGACGATGCCGACGGGCAGCTGCGTGGGGTCGAAGAGGCGCTGCGCCACGATATCGGCGACCACCACGATGAACGCGCCGGTCAGCGCCACGGGCAGCGGCGAGACCCGGGAGGCCCGCGTGATGCGGCGCGCGATGTGCGGCGCCGCGAGCGCCACGAAGGAAATGGGCCCCGCGATCGCCGTGGAGACGGCGGTCAGGGCCACGCCCACGGCGAGCAACAGCAGCCGTGTGGCGCCGAGGCGCAGGCCCAGCCCGGCCGCGGCGTCGTCCCCCAGGTCCAGGGGCTGCATGCGCCGCGCCACGAGGAACGCGGCGGCGATGAACACGAGCAGCGCGACCGCCACGGGCGTCACCTGCGCCCAGCGCAGGCCGTTGAGCGATCCGGCGCCCCAGGCCGCGGCCTGCATCGACAGCTCGAGGTCGCCCACCGAGATGAGCCAGCGGTTGAAGGCGCCGAGCATGGCCGCGACGCCGAGGCCCACCACCACCATGCGCAGGCCGGAGGAGCCGGCCCGCAGGGACAGCAGATAGACCGCCAGGGCGGTGATGAGCCCACCCACGAACGCCCCACCGGCGATCGCCGCGAAGCCTGTCACCCCGCCCAGCGTCACGAGGATCGCGCCCGTGTAGGCGCCGGTGTTGAAGCCGATCACGTCGGGGGAACCGAGCGGATTGCGCGTCAGGGATTGGAAGATCGCACCGGAGAGCGCGAGCGCGGCGCCCACGAGGACGGCGGCGAGCACGCGCGGCAGGCGCCAATTCACCACCACGGTGGCGTCGAAGCCGCCCTGCCCCGCGAAGATCACGCCGAACGCGTCCTTGGTCTCAACGCCGGCGCCCGGAAGCACCAACGCAACAAGCACGGCGGCCGCCACGAGCACGGCCAGGATGGCACCCACCCACGCGGAGCGCCGGTGGATCCGCAGCCCCAGGGGGCCAAGCGCGAGACGCGCGTGGCCGTCGTCGTGCTTTTCAAGGCCCGACGACGCCCGGGTCGCCGCCGCGGGCGGCGCCGGCCGAGGCGCGGGCTGGGGCTGAGACGAGGACTGGGGCCCGGGCTGGAAGTCGCTCACAGCTCGATCACCCGCTTCCCGCGCGCCAGCGCGATGAGGAACGGGGCGCCGACGAAGGCGACAACGATGCCCGCGGCGAGCTCGCCGGGGAGGATGAGGCGGCCGATCACGTCGGCCAGGAGCAGCACGGTGGGCGCGATGAGCAGGGACAGCCCGGCGACCCAGCGGTTGTCCGGCCCGCACAGGCGGCGGGCCAGGTGCGGCACCATGAGGCCGAGGAAGACGATGACGCCGGCCGTCGCGGCGGCCGAGCCGGCGAGGACGGGCACGGCGGCGATCGCCATGATGCGGGTGGCCTTCACGGAGACGCCGAGCGAGGTGGCCGTGTCCTCGCCGAGGGCCACGGCGTTGAGGCCGCGCGCGGCGAGTGCCGCGAGCAGGAGGCCCGCCGCGACGAAGCCGGACACCGCCAGCACGGGCTGCAGCGAGCCGATGTCGAGGCTGCCGAGGTTCCACGTGCGCAGGCGGTCGAAGGCCTGCGGGTTCACGAGCGCCAGCCCCTGGCCCACCCCCTCCAGCACGGCCGTGAGGGCAACGCCCGTCAGGACCAGGCGGATGGGGTCGGCGCCCCCGGAGCTGCGCCCCACGAGATAGACCACCACGGAGGCGATGAGCGCGCCGGCAAACGCGAACCAGATGTAGCCGAAGAGGCTCTGGATCCCCAGGACGCCCACCGCGACCACCACGGCAAATGCGGCGCCGGCGTTGACGCCGAGCACGCCGGGATCGGCGAGCGGGTTGCGTGTGAGTCCTTGGATGACGGCGCCTGCAACGCCGATCGCGGCGCCCGCCAGCAGCCCCAGAAGGGTCCGCGGGACGCGGCCGTCCCACACCACCGCGTGGTCGGGAAGGGAGAGATCGGGACGGACCAGCGCCTCAAACACGGTGGAGGGGCTGAGGGCCCTGGCTCCGACCATGAGGCTGAGGAGCAGGGAGGCGGCCAGCGCCAGCACCAGGAGTGGGATCACCCAGCCGGAGGCGCGCGCCGTCCGGACGGGAACGCGCATAAGGCAAGATTACGGTGTGCTAACCGCCTTAGGCTAATCTGCGGACCATGATTCACTCCCGTTCCTTCAAGGGGGCCGCGGCGCTGCTCGTGGCCGCCTCCCTGTCTCTCCTGACCGCGTGCGGTGCCGGCAACGACGCCGGCTCCAACAACGCCGGCCAGGGCAATTCCCAGGTCGCCACTGGCGGCGAGCGCTTCTCCACCGCCGACGAGGAGACCGCCAAGCTGGGCTCCGACGCGCAGCCTGGGCAGTTCCCCCGCACGGTCAAGCACGCGAACGGCACCACGGAGATCAAGGCCAAGCCGCAGCGCGTCGTCGTCCTGGACACCGGCGAGCTTGACGACGTCCTGGCCCTGGGCATCACGCCCGTCGGCATGGTGACGACCGAGGGCGCCACCCCGGTGCCGTCCTACCTGGCCGACAAGGTCAAGGACGTCAAGAGCGTCGGCACCATCCAGGAGATCAACGTCGAGGCCGTCGCCGAGCTGAAGCCGGACCTCATCGTGGGTTCGCAGCTGCGCGCCGACAAGCTCTACGCCCAGCTCAACGAGGTCGCCCCGACCGTCTTCTCCATCCGCCCGGGCTTCCCGTGGAAGGAGAACTTCCTCCTCGTCGCCGACGCGCTGGGTGAGGAGACCAAGGCCACCGAGCAGCTCAACGAGTACGCGGACGCGGTCAAGGAGCTCAAGGACGGCGTGAAGGGCGATCCGACCATCTCGCTGGTCCGCTTCCTGCCCGAGAAGCTGCGCCTCTACGGCAACCTCTCGCTCATCGGCGTCATCCTGAAGGACGCGGGCCTGGCCCGCCCCGAGAAGCAGAACATCGACGAACTCGCCGCCGAAATCTCCCCTGAGAACATCTCCGAGGCCGAGGGCGACGTGATCTTCTACTCGAGCTACGGCTCCCCCGAGACCACGGGCGAGACCACGGTGACCAACGGCGCCGGCTGGAAGTCCCTCTCCGCCGTCAAGGCCGGCAAGGCCTACGCCGTCAACGACGACGTCTGGTTCCTGGGCCTCGGCCCCATCGGCGCCAAGCAGATCGTCGCCGACCTGAAGTCCAAGCTGATCGGCTGATCCTTCTTCCGACTCGGCCAAGCGGCCCCGCACCCGTCCCCCGGGTGCGGGGCCGTTTGCTTGCTGTGATGAGTGCCCGACGACGCGTGGTCGGGCACTCATC
>JALAHE010000334.1 GCA_022712075.1 Galactobacter sp. | reverse complement strand
GGGGAGGTCAGGATCGCCGCGTCGAGGGAGCCGGCCACGAGCGCGTCGGCCAGCTCGGCGGGGCTGAGGGTTGCGATGCCCGACGGCGCGGTGAGGGCCGGCTGGCCGGGCACGGGGACGCTGAGCAACAGTTCGGGGTCCCCTGGCGCGTCAACGGTGCGGTAGGCGACGACGTCCACGGGGCGCCAGCCGCGTTCAAGCAGGCCGTCGCGCAGGGTGGGGGCGGCGAGGTCGGCGGCGGGAAGCAGCACGGCGGCAAAGGCCGTGTCCTCGGGCACCGGCCACTCGGCCAGCAGCCCGCGGGCAGAATGCTCGCCGTGCGGGAGCAGGTCCACGCTCACGCCGGCGGCCTCGAGGGCCCGCGCCGTGGCCTTGCCGACGGCCGCCACCTTGGTCACGGCAGACACCTTGAGCGCGGTGTCCTGCCCCTCCCCCGCCTCGCCAGCGATGGCGACGAGGGCCCGCACGGTGCTCACCGAAGTGAAGGCGACCCACGCGAAGTGGCCCTCCGCGAGGGCCGCGAACTGCTCCGCGAGGAACGCGCGCTGTTCCGGGTCAGCCGGAAGCTCGTTGGCGATGAGCGGGCACAGGACCGGCACCGCGCCGGCTTCGGCCAGGGCATGCGCCAACGGCGCCGCCCTGTCCTCGCTGCGCAGGACGGCCACGCGCGGCCCGCTCATCGCCGCGCTCACTTGGAGCCGCCCTCGGAGGGGCCGGTACCCATGAGGCCGGCGGCGCCGAGGCCGAGCAGCTCATCGGCCAGAGCGTGACCGAGCGCCACGGCGTCGGCCTCGAAGAGCACCTCGCCGCCCAGGGAACGGCGCAGCATGCGCGAGCCGTCGGGGCTCACGGCCACGGCGTCGAGGCGCAGGAAGCCGGCGCGGCCGGGCAGCCCGAGCGCGCCGAGCGGAGCGGCGCAGCCGCCCTCGAGGCGGTTGAGCAGCGCCCGCTCGGCCGTGACCGCCAGGCGCGTCGCGTCGTCGTCCAGCGAGGCCAGGGCCCGCGTGAACTCGTCGTCGCGCTCCAGCGTGCCGGTCGTGACCTCCACGGCCAGCGCGCCCTGCCCGGGGGCGGGCAGCATGACCATGGGGTCGATGCGTTCGGTGATGAAGCGATCAAGGCCCAGGCGGTCGAGGCCGGCGCCGGCGAGGATCACGGCGTCGAGGTCGCCCTCGTGCTCGCGGCCCACCGAGGCGCTGTCGTCGTGCTCGAGCTCGAGGCCCTTGACGCGGCGCAGGCGCGTGGGCACGTTGCCGCGGATGTCCTTGACCTTGAGGTCGGGGCGCGCGGCCAGCAGCTGCGCGGCGCGGCGGGGCGAGCCGGTGCCCACCACGGAGCCCGTGGGGAGCGTGTCGAGGGTCAGGCCGTCGCGGACCACGAGGACGTCGCGGACGTCGACGCGCGCCGGGATGGCGGCGATGGAGAGTCCCTCGGGCTGCAACACGGGGAGGTCCTTGAGGGAGTGGACGGCGACGTCCACCTCGCCGTCCAGGACCCGCTGGCGCAGCGCGGCGGCAAACACGCCGGTGCCGCCGAGCGAGGCGAGGGAACCGGTGACGACGTCGCCCTCGGTCTTCACGATGATCGTCTGGGCCTCACCGGCCCCGGCGCGCCGCAGCGCCTCGGCCACGTGACCCGTCTGGGTCGTGGCCAAGGCGCTGCCGCGGGTGCCGATGCGGAATCCGCTCACGCCTGCGGGACCCCCACCTCGGAGTCGACCGCCGCGATGGTCGGCTTGAACGTGCCGTCGCGCATCTGCTTGACGCAGCAGTTCGGGCGGCAGACGTCGTACCAGGGGCCGCCGGCAACGCAGGACTCGCGCCCCTCGCGCAGGGCCTTACCGTCCGGGCCGGCCAGGCGCTCCTCGACGAGGTCCACGACGCCCGAGACGAAGGCCTGGTGCGTGCCGTGGGTCGGAACGCGGTGGAACGCGAGGCCCAGGCCCTCGGAGGTCTCCTTGGCCTCGGTGTCCAGGTCCCAGACGACCTCCATGTGATCGGAGACGAAGCCGATCGGGACGATCACGACGCCGCGGGTGCCGGCGGCCGCGTACTCCTCGATCGCGTCGTTGATGTCGGGCTCGAGCCACGGCACGTGCGGGGCGCCCGAGCGGGACTGGAACACGAGGGACCAGTCGACGCCCTCGGCGGAGGGCACGCGGGAGAGGATCTCGCGGGCCACGGCCAGGTGCTGGTAGGAGTACACGTCCGTATCGATGGACGCTGCAAGATCGCGCGGGCCCGCGGCGTCGGCGTCGGTCTGCGGGATGGAGTGCGTCGTGAACACGATGTGGATCGGGGCACCCTCCTCGCCGCGGGCGGCGAGCTGGGCGCGGACGTCGGCCAGGCCCGTGGCCAGGTCGCCGACGAAGGGCTCCACGAAGCCGGGGGTGTCGAAGTACTGGCGGATCTTGTCCACCTCGAGCTTGCCCTCGAGGCCCGTCTCGCGCAGGGCCACGCCGTAGTCCTCGCGGTACTGGCGGCACGAGGAGTAGCCGGAGTAGGCGGAGGTCGCGAGCACCAGGAGGCGGCGGTGACCCGCTTCGTAGGCCTCCTCGAGCACCTCGGCCACGTAGGGATCCCAGTTGCGGTTGGCCCACAGGACGGGAAGCTCGATGCCGCGCGTGGCCAGCTCGGACTCGATCGCGGCCTTGAGCTCGCGGTTCTGCGCGTTGATGGGGCTGATGCCGCCGTTGGCGCGGTAGTGGGTCGCGACCTCTTCGAGGCGCTCGTCCGGGATGCCGCGGCCGGCCGTGACGTTGCGCAGGAACGGGATCACGTCCTCCTGGCCCTCGGGGCCACCGAAGGAGGAGAGGATCAGGGCGTCGTAGGCCTTGGGCTCCATGCGCCCGTTCTCGTCGTAGCCCTGACGGGGGTCGAAGGAAAACTCGCTCATGCCAGGACCTCCACGGCCTCGAGGGCGCTGATGCGGCGCCCGGTGTAGAAGGGGACCTCTTCGCGCACGTGGTTGCGGGCCTCCGTGTAGCGCAGGTGGCGCATCATGTCGACGAGGTCGATGACCTCGGGCGCCTCGAGGGCGATGATCCACTCCCAATCGCCCAGGGCGAAGGAGGCGACGGTGTTGGCCTGCACGGTCGGGAAGTCGCGGCCGAGGATGCCGTGGTCGCGCAGCATCTTGCCGCGCTCCTTGGCGTCAAGCATGTACCAGTCGTACGAGCGGACGAAGGGGTAGACCGTGAGCCAGTCTCCGGCCTGGGTGCCGCGCGCGAACGCCGGCGAGTGGTCCTTGGCGAACTCCGCCTCGCGGTGCACGCCGAAGAAGGAGAAGGCCAGGTCCGTGCCGGCCAGCAGCTCGGTGCGGCGCAGGGTGCGCAGGGCCGCCTGCAGGGACTCGAACGAGGAGCCGTGTAGCCACAGCATGAGGTCGGCGTCCTCGCGCATGCCTGAGACGTCGTAGACGCCGCGCAGCGTGACACCATCGGCCAGCTCGCCGGCGGCGGCCTCGAAGGCGCTCGCGTCGGCCTCGCTGTGCTCGCGCACCTCCGTGCGCGCCAGGACGGCCCACACGGTGAAGTGCAGCGTGTGCTCGCCCTCGCGGGCGCGTTCGGCCAGCACTGGCGACGAGTTTTCCGGGCGGTATCCGGTCTCGGACATCGAGTCCTTACCTTTCTTCCTGCCGTGCGGCCGGGGCGGGCCGCGCGGGCTTGGCTGCTCCCGGGCTCACCGGGGCAGGTGGTCTAGCGGGCGCTCAGGCCCAGGGCCTGGCGGGTGGAGGAGACGACGGCGGCCAGGCCGGTGCCGTAGCGCCAGGCCCCCACGACGTCGAGCTCTGGCACGGCAGCGAGCAGGCCGGAGATGGCCCGCAGGCGGTCGCGGTGACCGAGCGTGGCCAGGGGCAGCGCACCGTGGTGGCGCACCACGTCCCAGCCGAGGACGTCCGCCTCGCCCAGCTGGACGCCGAGCAGGGTGGCTGCGTCGGCGAGCCCCTGCTTGAGGAGGGTCTCGTCGTCGGCGTCGGCCACGCGGGCCGCCTCGTCGGTCAGGCGGCCGTACGACAGGCGCAGCACGTGACGGCCTGGGCCGGCCAGCTCCGCGAGCCAGGGCCACTTGGCGCTCGCGTGCGTCAGTGCCTTGGCGACGACATCGGGGGCGCCGGGGGCGACTAGCACCCCCGTGCCGCGCGGGGCGACGTCGAGGTCCGGAAGGTCCACCACGAGGGTCACGAGGCTCACGCCGGCGCCCTCCTCGGGGCGCAGGGCGGCGAGGCCAGGCACGGCCTCGGAGAGCAGCTCGACGGCGCGCGGGCCGTCGGTGGCGACGACGAGGCGCTCGGCGTCGAGCACGTCGGAGCCGACGCTCACGTGCCAGGCGCCGTTGTCCTCGCGCTCCACCGACTCGGCCTCCGCGCCGGTGATGAGGTGCACGCCGCGGGCCTCGAGGTCGGCCACGAGGGCGCCGACCAAGGTGTTCATGCCGCCGCGCAGGCCGGCCACGGCCGAACCGGCTGGGGCCGCGGCGCGCAGGGAGGCTGCGGCGGCGCTCAGCGAGCCCTCGCGCTCGAGGGCGGCGCGCAGGCCGGGGGCGATCGCGTCGGCGTCGAGCGCCTCGGGATCGGCGGAGTGCACGCCGGAGACCACGGGGGTCACGAGGGTGTCC
>JALAHE010000333.1 GCA_022712075.1 Galactobacter sp. | reverse complement strand
CCCCGCCACGCGCCGCGCCCGCTGCCGTGGTGGCGCGGCGCGGGGCGGGGGGGGGGGTGACGAGGGGGGCGGTGGCACCGGGGCGGGCCTCGCCCGCGGCGTCCAGCCGGTGGTGGGCGCCGAGCGAGCCCGGCCGCAGGCACGCCGAGTGCGCGATGAGCCGCGCCGTCAGCGACTCCGAGGAGTCGCAGGGGCGCTCGCTGTGCGGGTCCTCGTCCTCCGCGCCGCCGGTCAGGTCGGCGGAGGGTTCGAGGCCCGACAGCGCGCTCCGCAGTCCGGCCTCGTCGCGTTCAACGCCGAGGTGGCGGTCGGCGAGGGTGCGCACGGTCTCCAGCGGCGCGCCCGGCAGGTCCTCCAGCTCGAGCGGCACCGGCGCGCCGAGGCGCAGCGCGGCTGGCTCGGTGTGCAGGCCCGACGTGACGGTCGCGACGGCGGCAAGGCCCGTGTGCACCGCCTCCAGCAGCGAGTTCGAGGCCAGGCGATTGGCGCCGTGCAGGCCGGTGCGGGAGGCCTCCCCCGCCACGAGCAGGCCGGGCACGGTGCTGCGCGCGTGCGCGTCCACGGCCACGCCGCCCATCCAATAGTGCTGGGCCGGGCGCACCGGGATCGGCGCGTTCTCGAGGTCCAGCCCCGCCGCGGCGAGCGTCTCCGTGATGGTCGGGAAGCGCCTGGCCAGGAAGCCGCGGCCCTCGCGCTCCACGATGGGCGAGGCGTCGAGCCAGGCCCCGCCCTCGGCGCGGGCCACGCCACGGGCCACGACGTCGCGCGGGGCCAGCTCGGCCCGCTCGTCGATCTCCAGCATGAAGCGCCGGCCCGTGCCGTCGCGGAGCACGGCGCCCTCGCCGCGCAGGGCCTCCGAGACCATGAAGCCGGCCTCGGCGCAATAGGTGGGGTGGAACTGCACCATCTCGGCGTCCGCGAGGACGGCACCGGCCCGCCAGGCCAGCGCCGCGGCGTCGGCGTGGTTGGCATGACGCGAGGTGCGCGTCCCGTAGACGCCGCTGATCCCGCCGCTGGCCAGGATCACGGCGTCGGCCTCGAGCGGGCCGCCGCCGGCTCCGGCCACCCCGGTGACGGCGCCGTTCTCGATCAGGAGGGCTCCGGCTTGGGCCAGGCCGTCCAGGCTCAGCCTGCCCTCCGCGCTCAGCGCCAGGGCGCGCCCGCGCAGGGCCGCGACGATCCCCGCGCCCGTGGCGTCGCCGCCCACGTGCAGGATGCGCGACGCCGCGTGGGCCGCCTCGCGCGTGAGGCTCACCTCCCCGTGGGCGTCAGTGTCCCACACCGTGCCCCAGCGGGTGAGCGTGCCGACGTGTTCCTCGGCGGCGGCGCACACTGCGGCGGCCACGGCCGGGTCGCCGTGGCGGGCCCCGGCCTCCAGGGTGTCGGCCACGTGGGAGGCCACCGAATCGCCGGCCGCGAGCCCAGCGGCCGTCACGGCGCTGAAGCCGCCCTGGGCCTGGACGCTGGCCGAGGAACGGAAGGCCCCGTCGTCGAGCAGCGTGACCTCATGCCCGGCCTCGACGCCGGCGAGGGCGGCCGTCAGGCCGGCCAGGCCGCCGCCCACCACGACGATGGAGCTCATCGCGGCAGCGCCGCCAGCATGCGCTCCAGGGCCACCTTGGCGTCCGCGGAGGTCTCCTCGTCAACGCTGATCTGGTTGACGACGTTGCCCGCCACGAGCTCCTCGAGCACCCAAGCGAGGTAGCCGGGGTGGATGCGGTACATCGTGGAGCAGGGGCAGACCACGGGATCCAGGCAGAAGATGGTCTTGTCTGGGTGCTGCGCCGCGAGGCGGTTGACGAGGTTGATCTCCGTGCCGATCGCGATCGTGGCGCCGGGCTCGGCGGCCTCGACCACGCGGCGGATCACATCGGTGGAGCCGGCCACGTCGGCGGCCTGGACCACGGGCAGCGGGCACTCGGGGTGCACCACGACCTGCACGCCCGGGTACTGGGCGCGGGCCTGCTCGATCTGCGCCACGGAGAAGCGCTTGTGCACGGAGCAGAAGCCGTTCCAGAGGATCACCTTGGCGTCCATCAGCTCGGCCTCGGTGTTGCCGCCGTTCGGCTTGCGCGGGCGCCACAGCGGCATGAGGTCCTGCGAGATGCCCATCGCCACGGCGGTGTTGCGGCCCAGGTGCTGATCCGGGAAGAAGAGCACGCGCTGGCCTGCCTCGAAGGCGCGTTCAAGCACCGTGGCGGCGTTGGAGGAGGTGCAGACGATGCCGCCGTGGCGGCCAACGAAGGCCTTGAGCGCCGCGGAGCAGTTCATGTAGGTCACGGGGATGATGGGGAGCTTGCCCTCGGCGTCCGGCTCGGTGCCGTAGAGCTCGGTGAGCGCGTCCCAGCAGGCCTCGACGTCGTCCTCGTTGGCCATGTCGGCCATGGAGCAACCGGCGGCCAGGTTCGGCAGGATCACCGACTGCTCGGGGCGCGAGAGGATGTCGGCGGTCTCCGCCATGAAGTGCACGCCGCAGAAGACGATGGCCTCGGCGTGCGGGTGCTCCAGGGCGGCGTTGGCGAGCTGGAAGGAGTCGCCAACATAGTCGGCGTGCTCCACGATCTCGTCGCGCTGATAGAAGTGCCCGAGCACCACCACGCGGTCGCCGAGCGTGGCCTTGGCCGCACGAATGCGCTCGTGGAGCTCGGCGTCCGGCGCCTGCTTGTACTCGGCGGGGAGCTCACCCTGGCGCGGGGCGGCGGCCGGGATGACGTCGCCGGAGGAGGCGCCGGGGCCGTAGCCGGGCGCGAGGTCGATGTCCCACGGGGCCGTGGTGAGCCCCGTGTCGCAGGAGTCCGCGCCGGGGCGGGAGAGCTGAAGCTGCACGCTGGTCATGAGGGGTTCCCTTCCGGGTCCGGGAGGCCGCTGCCGTCCCGCTGGGTGAGTGCGTGAGTGAGGGCCGTGTAGAGGCGCGGCGGGCGGTTGCGCACGCCAGTGAGCACCTCTCCCGTGTCCTCGATACCGCCGCGCGCCAGGACGGTGCGGCGGAAGTTTGCGGGGTCAAGGCGCGTGCCGAGCACCGCCTCGTGGGCGCCGCGCAGCTGGGCCAGCGTGAAGCGCTCCCCCAGCAGGCGGTGGGCCACATCCGCGTACTCGACCTTTGCGCGCAGGCGGGCCAGGGCATACTCGACGATGCGGCGGTGGTCGAAGGCGAGCTCCTCGGCGACGGCCGCGTCAACGCGGCGCCAGGCCACGTCCGGATCATCCACGAGGCTCGCGTCGGAGTCCTCGAAGCGCACGAGCGCCCAGTAAACGACCGAGACGGTCCGGGCGCCCTCGCCGCGGGCCACGCCGCCGAAGGTGTACAGCTGTTCAAGGAGCGTGGGGGTCAGGCCCGTGGTCTCCTCGAGGGTCGCCGCGGCCGAGTCCCTCAGGGAGGTGTCGCCGCGCAGGGGGCCGCCGGGCAGGGCCCAGAGGCCCTTGTACGGCTCGCGGCCGCGGCGGACCAGGGGCAGCCAGAGGCTCGGGGCCTCCTCGCCGTCCGCCGGGGCGCGCAGCGCGAACACCACCGTGGACACGGCCAGGGGCGGCGTGGCATCCGCCCGTTCGCTGACGTTGGCCCAGTACATGGCGCCTCCTCGCTGCGCTCGTCACCTTAGAGTCAATCTGACTCTAAGTGATGATACGCCCGTTCGCCAGGGGGATCCAAACGTTCGACGGCGCCCGGCCCGCGCGCGCGAGCCCGCCGGGCGCCGGCGGGGGGGGGTGGGCGAACGCCAAGAGCCGGGTTGCAGCGGCGGGCGAGGCGCGCACCCCCCGGGCCCGGGGCCCGGGGCGCGCGTTG
>JALAHE010000332.1 GCA_022712075.1 Galactobacter sp. | reverse complement strand
GCTCGAGCGCCGAGGCCGAGGCGGTCGACGCCGACGACACCGAGTGGTTCCCCCGCGTCGCCGAGGTGTTCCAGGAGGCGGAGGTCGTCGCCGAGAGCCAGGCGGAGGAAGCCGACGAGACCGGCCCCGTGCCCGGGACGCTGCCCCCGGGACTGGCCGGGGCCTCGGCGCCCACGGGCGCCATGCCGATCGTCTCCGCCGAGGCGGCGGCCCACGAACGCGAGGCGGAGCACGAGGCAGCGCACGCGGCCCAGCCAGCCCCGGCCCACGCCGGCGATCCGGAACCCGGCGCGGCGCAGCCGCGCCACGCAGCCAACGAAACCGGCCACCAGGAGAAGGCATGAACGTGCTCAGGCGACGCGGCCCGCTCACCGCACTGCTCGCCGTCGTGCTCCTCTGGCTGCTTGCCAGCTGTTCGGCGATCCCGCTCGCGGGGCCCGTCGGCACGCTCGCGCAGCCCACGGTCGTCGACGACGACGAGTCCTCGCCCATCAAGGCCTACGAGCCGAGCATCGGCGACGACGCAGCGTCCATCGTGAGCGGCTTCCTCGCCGCCGGGGCCGATTCGAGCGACGACTACTCAGTGGCCAGGAAGTTCCTTGCCCCCGATCTGGCGCTGTCCTGGAACCCCACGGCGAGCTCGCTCATCGTCGATCAGATCCCGACGCCCACGCCGATCTCCGGGGATACCTCGTGGCGGGTGTCAGCGAAGGTGCTGCGCACCGTGGATGGCAACGGGGTGCGCGCCGACGTCGAGCAGACCCGGTCCCTTGGCTTCACGCTCAAGCGGGTCAGCGGCGAGTGGCGGATCGTCGCGGCGCCGGACGGCATCGTGGTGAGGCAGGCGGACTTCGACAAGGTCTTCACGCCCGTCACGCTCTACTTCTATGCCGACGCGGCGGCGACCGTCGCGGTTCCCGACCCGCGCTGGATCACGCGCCGCAAGGGCCTGCCCACCGCGGTCGTCGCCGCGCTCATGGCCGGCCCGTCCGAGTACCTGCGCGGCGTCGTGACCTCGGCCTTCCCCGACGGTGCGACGCTCTCCATCACCTCCGTGCCCGTGGAGGACGGCACCGCCACCGTTGACCTGCCCTCCGAGCTTGCCGGCCGGTTGAGCGATCAGGAACGCCGGCTCATGGCCCAGCAGCTGCGCTTGAGCCTCAAGAACGTGAGCCAGGTGCAGAAGGTGCAGCTGAGCGTCGACCACACGGTGCTCGACCTCGGGACCGCTGAGCAGCAGCCGCCGGACCCGATCGAACCGCAGGTGGACTCGACCCTCGTGGGCCTGCACGAGGGAAAGCTCGTGACGTCGCAGAACGGCCAGTTCACGGCCGTGCCCGGCTCGGGGGATCTTCCAGCCAAGGTGGATGCCCCGGCGCTCGCCCAGTCAGGCAACGGCGTGGCGGTCCTGAACTCGGCGCACACGCAGCTCCTCGCCGTGGGCGAGGGCGGCAAGGTGACGCAGCTGGCCAAGGGCTCGCAGCTGGCCGGGGGCACCAAGCTCGTGGCGCCGAGCTACGACGCCCGTTCGTGGGTGTGGACCGCGCAGAGCGGTGCGGACGAGCTCATCGCGGCGCGGGCCTCCGGCGGCAAGACCGCGGTCCTGAGTCCCGATTGGCTCACCGGGATCACGGTGCGCAGCCTGCGGGTGTCGGTCGATGGCACGCGCTTGGCGATCGTGGGCGAGGAGAACAACGCCTCGGTCGTCTTGGTCACGGGCATCGTGCGCGACGGCGCGGGGCAGCCCTCCGGCCTGACCTCGCCGCTGCGGCTCACGAGCAGCGTGCGGCCCACCTCCGTGCTGTGGGCCTCCGACGCGCGGCTCGTGGTTTACAGGCCCTCCGCCGCCGACATGCTTGCCGTGGAGACGCTGGGGTTGGACGGCTCGGCCACCGCCTGGACGCAGAAGCTGCGCGGCGTGACGCACCTGGCGGTGCCGGCCGGGAGCGATCAGGCCGTCCTGGGCCAGACCGCCGATGGCCTTTTCGAGCGCAAGAGCGGCACCTGGGAGCAGGTTGAGCTGGGGCTCACGGCCCCGTCTTACCGGGGCTGAGGCCTTTCCCTCACGACGACGGCGCGGCGGCGCGTTGTCCACGGCGCGCGCCCCGCGTGCCGTGTCCCGGCGCGTGCGACGGCAGGCTGGGCGCATGCGGATTGATGGTGCCGGGCGGGCCGGGCGCGACCGGCTTGACCGGCTTGACCGGCGTGACGGGCGTGTCCGGCGTGTTGGGGCGGCGGACCGCGTCGGCCGTGCCGGCACCGCCGGCGGTGCCGGCCGCCTGGCGGACGCGGCCGATGGCTGGTGGTTTTCAGGGCCGGGCGCCTGGTTGCGCGCGGCCGCCGAGGAGACCGCCCGCCTGCTCTTTCCCGCCCAGTGCGCGGTCTGCGCGGCGCCGGGGGAGGCGCTGTGCGCCGACTGCCTCGGCACCGCCCTGCGATCCACCCTGCGGCCGCGGGTCGTTGACGACCTCGCGCAGCTCGACGTGTTGGCACCGAGGCGCCGGGCGGTCATCGTGTCCTCGGGGCCCTACGGGGCGCAGCTCGCCGCAACCCTCCTCGAGGCCAAGCGTCAGCACGGGCGCCCGTTGCTGCGGCGCTTGGGCCCCGCCCTGGCCCGTGCCCTGCGGTGTCTCGCCGCCGAGGTGGCTACCACCTGCCCCGCGCGTGCGGGCCATGAACGGGTCGGGGCGGCCGGGACGTGGGTCGTTCCGGTGCCGCCCAGCGGTGCCTCGCTGCGTCGGCGCGGGTTCTGGCCGGTGGATGAGCTGCTGAGGGCCTCGGGGGTGCCAGCGGGCTGGAGCCGTTGGGACGCGCTCGTCGCGATCCCTCCACTGCTGCGGCCACGCCCCTCGGGCGGTCGGCGCGTGCCCTGGGCCGGCGCCGTGGCGCAGAAGGCCAAGGGGCGGCGGGCGCGCTGGTTGGCGGTGCGCGGCTCCGTGCGCGTGGCCGACGGCGCCGACCTGCGGGGTGTCGGGGTGGTCCTTGTGGACGACGTGATGACGTCGGGGGCGACGCTCGCCGAGTGCGCCAGGGTGGTGCGCGCGGCGGGGGGAAGAGTACTCGGGGCGGCCGTCGTGGCCCACGTACACGCGCCCTCCAACGATTGCGCCGAAGGCTGAACGGCCAAACGCAATTTGGCCCTTCTGCCCCGGGCGGCGGCGGGCTACGGTGAGTCATGGGCATTCCCACGAGAGGGACCCATCGTCCGAAGGGCGCGGGTCTTGAGTGATTCCGCACCCGCCGGACGCGCCATCGTCAAGGACGAGGAGGACGTCATGGATCTGAACGTCAGCGGTCGCAACGTCACCATCACGGAGCGTTTCCAGGATTACACCGCGGATCGGCTCGCCAAGGTCGAGGCCCTCGCACCGAAGGTGCAGCGGGTAGAGGTCAAGGTGTCGCGGGATGCGCACGCACGGACCGCTTCTTCTCAGGTCACCGTCGAGGTCACGGTGCTCGGCAGCGGCCCCGCCATTCGCGCGGAGGCCAGGGCGGCGGATAAGTTCTCCGCCTACGATCAGACGTTTGCCAAGCTGCTCGAACGCCTCCGCAGGGCCAGGGACCGCCAGAAGGTCCACCACGGGCGCCACATTCCGCAGAAGGTTCACGACGCGACGGGTGCGCTGCCCGTGGCAGGCTCCGCCGCCACGCTGGCCGAGCAGGTGCTCGAGGAGCAGCGCGAACGGGACGCAGCGGGGGTCCTCGAAACGCCAGTGGAGATCCGCACCAAGTCCTTTCCCGCCCTGTCGATGAGCGTCGACGACGCCGTGGACAACATGGAGCTGGTGGGCCACCCGTTCTACCTCTTCATCGACGAGGCCACCGGGCGTCCGTCCGTGGTCTACCGCCGCAAGGGCTGGTCCTACGGCATCATCCAGCTCAACGACGCCGGGCCGGGCGATACCCCGGCCGTGAGCGGCTACCGCGGCGCCGAACCGGCACCGGCCGAGTAGTCGAAGGGGCCGCGGGAGCCCAGCGGCACAAGACACAGGAAAAGCAAAGGCGGGGCCGGGGCATATTGCCCCGGCCCCGACCGCGTGTCCAGAGGGAACGCCGTTCGTTTGCGCCACGGGCGAGAGAGGCCGCGCCGTGCGCTTGCGGGGGCGCGCCTGCACGTAGACTGCTGGACGGGTCGAGCGGCCCATGTACGTTTCAGACGGGAGAGAAGCCACGTGGCCAATCTGTTCGAACGCATCCTTCGCGCCGGCGACAAGAAGACGCTGAAGCGGCTCAAGGGGCTTTCTGAGGACATCAATGCCCTCAGCGCCGAGATCGAGGGCCTCAGCGATGAGGAACTGCGCTCGATGACCGACGAGTTCAAGGAGCGTCTCGCCGAGGGCGAGGATCTCGACTCGCTGCTGCCCGAGGCCTTTGCTGTGGTCCGCGAGGCCGCCCACCGCACGCTCGGCATGCGTCACTTCGATGTGCAGCTCATGGGCGGCGCCGCCCTGCACCTCGGCAATATCGCCGAGATGAAGACGGGCGAAGGCAAGACGCTGGTGGCCACCGCCCCCGCCTACCTCAACGCCCTCACGGGCAATGGCGTGCACGTCATCACGACCAACGACTTCCTCGCCTCGTACCAGGCCGACCTCATGGGTCGCGTGTACCGCTTCCTCGGCATGAGTACCGGTTGCATCGTCTCCAACCAGGATCCGTCCGTGCGCCGCGAGCAGTACGCCGCCGACATCACGTACGGCACGAACAATGAGTTCGGCTTCGACTACCTGCGCGACAACATGGCCTGGAGCAAGGATGCGCTCGTCCAGCGCGGCCACGCCTTCGCCATCGTCGATGAGGTCGACTCGAACCTCATCGCCGAGGCCCGCACGCCGCTCATCAGCACGGGCCCCGCCTGGG
>JALAHE010000331.1 GCA_022712075.1 Galactobacter sp. | reverse complement strand
GTCCAGCTTGCCTCGATCCACCTCGCGCAGCGCCGCCTCAACGAGGCGGGCGAAGAACGGGACGGTGCCGATCGTGAGCGAGACGCTCGCGGCCATGGGGCCGAGCGAGGTACCGACGATGAGGCGAGTGAAGGGGATCAGCGCCAGCATGAGGATCGCGTACGGGATGGAGCGCGTGATGTTCACGATGATCCAGGACAGGACCACATTGACCACGCCGTCCAGCCACTTGGGCAGGATGCCGCCGCGGGCGCCGGCCCACAGCAGCACGCCGAGGGCCAGGCCGATGATGACGGTGGCCACGCCGGCCACGAAGACCATGGTCAGGGTCTCGCCGAGCGCGGTCCAGATGACCCCCCAGATGGCCGGCTGGGTCAGGGGCTCCCACATATCGCCGGCGGCGGGGACGAGGGCCGAGACAACGGCGCTCATGCGGCCACCTCCGAGACGACGGGATCGCTCACCTGAGCGCCCTGGGAAACCAAGGTTGACTTGACGGCGGCGACGTCGGCGCCGGCCGGGAGGGCCACGCGCAGGCGGGACACGCGGCCGCCGGCCAGCGTCTCGATGCTGCCGGCCAGGACGGCGACGTCGGAGCCGACGATGCGCGAGGCCTCGGCAACAAACGGGCGATCGACGGCATCGCCGACGGCGAGGATGTCGAGGGCGGTCTCGCCGGCGCGCAGGGGTGTGAGGGCGAGCGCCGGAAGCGGCACGAGCTGGCGCGTGAGCTGGCCGTTGGCCGCAACGACCTTCTCGACGGAGCCGGTCTCCACGATGGTGCCGGACTGCAGGAGCGACACCGAGTCGCAGAGCGTCTTGACGACGCTCATCTCGTGCGTGATGACGAGGACGGTCAGGCCCAGGCGATCGCGGACGTCGCGGATCAGCTGGAGGACCTCGGCCGTCGAGTTCGGGTCGAGCGCCGAGGTGGGCTCGTCGCAGAGCAGGACCTTGGGGTCGGCGGCAAGGGCGCGGGCGATGCCGACGCGCTGCTTCTGGCCGCCGGAGAGCTGGGCCGGGTAGGCGGACTCGGTGCCCTTGAGCCCCACGAGCTCGAGGAGCTCGGCTGCGCGGGCGCGGCGCTCCGCGCGCTTCACGCCGGCGATCTCCAGGGGGTAGGCCACATTGTCGAGAGCCGTGCGGGCGTCGAAGAGATTGGCGTGCTGGAACACGAGGCCGATGCTGCGGCGGGCGTTCTGCAGTTCGGCTCCGCTCAGGCCCGCCACGTCGGCGCCGTCGATGGTCACGGTTCCCGAGCTGGGGGTCTCCAGCAGCGTCAGGCAGCGCACGAGGGTCGACTTGCCTGCGCCGGACTGGCCGACGATGCCGTGAATCTCGGCGTCGGCGACGGAGAGCGAGACGTCGTCCAGGGCGCGCACATTGCGCCCGGCGGAGACGAACTCCTTGCTCAAGTGGGAAACGGTGATCACGGGTGGGCAATCCTTCGGGTGGGGTCGGTGAACCGGCCCCCATTGAACCATTGCCGAAGAATATCGACCGAATCGTCAACCTGATCGACGATCGTGCGCCTACCGCCGGGTAATCGCCCGAATCAGTGGGGTGATCGGCGGAAAAGCACGGCCCTTGCCGAAGGATTGCGAAGTAGTTGTTGCGCGGGAACGTCCCCCGAGCCGCGCGGGCGGCCATGAGGAGCGTCACACGGCGTCACAGCGCGGGCACCGCGGCCAGCACGGATCGGCGCCCGGGCGCGGCTCAGTCCTCGCGCGGCCCGAAGGAGCCGCGCGGCCAGGCGGCGTCCACGGTGGCCGCCGGATCCTTGCGGCGCAGGTAGTCCTGGAAGTTCTCGGCCCACGCGCGCTGCCAGTTCACCTG
Source organism: Galactobacter sp. (assembly GCA_022712075.1). Classification (GTDB taxonomy): domain Bacteria; phylum Actinomycetota; class Actinomycetes; order Actinomycetales; family Micrococcaceae; genus Galactobacter. The sequence goes on along the minus strand of JALAHE010000331.1, from coordinate 2,984 downwards.
GGCGCCGTGCAGGGCAAGGGGGTCAACCTGGACCTCGCGGGGGAACTTGCGGGCGATTGCGTCGGCGACGCCGATGGTCGCGAGGGCATCCGCTGCCGAGGTGTGGGCATCGACGAGCGAGACGCCGTAGTGCTCGGCCATGACGCCGAGCGTGCGCTTGCCGCGGCGGTACTTGTCAACGGCGCGGTCGATGACGAGCGGGTCGATGACGGGGGAGGGCTCGAGGCTCGGCACGCCGTAGCGGCGCGACTCCTCCTCCAGCACCGTGAAGTCATAGGGCGCGTTGAAGACCATGACCGGCATGGTCTGCAGCAGGGCGCGCAGCAGCTCCGCGATCTCGGCGGTGGCCTGCGCCGGGTCCTGGCCCTCGGCCTGGGCCTTGGCGGTGGAGATGCCGTGCACGGCCGTTGCCTCTTCGGGGATGGGCACCCCGGGGTTCACGAGCCACTCGTGATGCTGGAGGAGCTCGTCGCGGCCGTTGACGATCACCACGGACGCGGTCACGATCCGGGCCGTGCGCGGGTCCTTGCCCGTGGTTTCAAGGTCGAAGGCGGCGCGCGGCAGTTCGTGCCACGGGGTGCCCTCCGTCCCGGCGAAGAGGAAGGCGTCCTGGGAGGGGGATTCGTGCTCGGCCATTCCCCCACGTTATCGCAGGGCGCCGACACCCGGGCCCGGCCGGGCGGCGCTAGCGTGGGGGCATGCCTGCCTTTCCCGACCCCGAGAGCACCGACGAGGCCGTCTACCGCGTGCTCGAGGCCGTCCCGCCCGGGCGCGTGACGTCCTACGGCGCCGTCGCCGAGCTGCTCGGGCTCAGCACGCCGCGCCGCCCCGCCGCCGCGATGCGCCGCGCCCCCGACGGGCTGCCGTGGTGGCGCATGATCCGTGCTGACGGCACGCTGCCTCCCGTCCTGCTGGCACGCGCCAGGGAGCGCTGGGAGGACGAGGGCACGCCCCACGGCGCGCTCGGGGCCCAAGCCAGCGCGCGCTGGGAACCGACCCCCGCCGAGGTGGGGACCGTGCTGGCCCGGGTCGAGGAACTGCGGGCGCACCCCAGCTGAGCCGCCGGCCCGCGGGTGTCGCCGTGCCAAGCGTCGCCCCGGGGTGATGAGATACAGGGGTGCACACCACCGATGCCCCAGCGCTGAACCGCCTGCCCGAGGCGCTGCGCGTCCCCGGCCACGGCCCGTATGTCGTCATCGGCGGACCGGGAACGGGCAAGACGACGCTCGCGAGCGACCTCGTCATCTCCCGCCTGCGCGCAGGCCTGCCCGCCGAGTCCATCCTGGTACTCGTGCCGAGCCGCACGGCGGCCGAGCGCCTGCGCGACGAGCTGGCCCTCCGCTCCGGGGTCACCTTCTCCGAACCTGTCGTGCGCACGTACTCCGCGTACGCCTTCGATCTTATCCGCCGCGCGCGCGAGGCGGGCCTGCTGCCCCTCGTGACCCGCCCACCGCGCCTGCTCTCCGGTCCGGAACAGGACGCCCTCATCGGCGAGCTCCTGCGCGGCCACGCCCAGGACGGCTCAGGCCCGGCGTGGCCGGCCGAGCTCGGCGAGGCCGTGGGAACGCGCGGCTTCCGCCGCGAGGTGCGCGAGTTCCTCGACCGAGTGGCCGAGCACGGCGCCGACGCGCGGGCCGTCAGGGCCCTCGCCGCCGCGTGCCGAGTGCCCGAGTGGGACGCCGCGGCCGAGTTCGTCCACGAGTACGCGCAGGTCTCGGCGCTCGCGAGCGCCGAGGCGTTCGAGCCGGCCGAGCTCGTTGCCCTGGCGCTGCGCCTCCTGACCGAGCACCCCTCGCTTGCCGCCGCCGAGGACGAGCGTCTCGGCCTCTTCATCGTGGACGATCTGCAGGAGGCCACGCCCTCCCAGCACCGCCTCGTGCATCGCCTCGCCCGCGGCCGCGACGCCGTGCTGCTCGCCTCGCCAGACACCGTGGTCCAGGGCTTCCGCGGCGCCCGCCCCGACCTCGTCCGCCAGGCGCCGGAGGCGATCGGCACGGACGGGCCGGCCCCCGTGCTCGAGCTCACGCACCAGCACCGCCTGCCCGCCGAGCTCGCGGCGACCGCCCGCCGCCTCGCGTTGCGCCTTCCCTCGCCCTGGGGCGAGGTGGGCCGGCGCTGGGAGGCGCGGCCCGACGTCGTGCCCTCCTCCCAGCCGGAGGGCGGCACCCAGCCGGGAGCCCAGGAACCCCCGGAGGGGCTCGACGTGCGGCTCGTGGCTGCCCCCGTCCACGCCCGCCGGCTCGTCTCGCGCCACGTGCTCGAGGCACACCTGAGCCATGGCGTGCCGTACGACGAGATCGCCGTGATCGTCCGTTCGGGGTCGCAGGTCCAGGAGACCGCGCGGGCCTTGGGCCTCGACGGCATCTCCACCGAGGTGCCGCCCGTCGAGACCGCGCTGCGGGACGAATCCGCCGTGGCGCCGCTGCTCTCGATGCTTGAACGGGCGGCCGGGACGCCCGGCCCGCGCGAGCGGGGCCGCCTCGCCGCGCTCGCCGACGCCGCCGCCGTCGAGTCGCTGCTCATGGGCCCCTACGGCCGCGCCACGAGCCTCGACGTGCGTTCGCTGCGCCAGCTGCTGCTCGCCCACGAGCGCGCGGCCGGTGGCGAGCGTAGCTCCACCGATCTCATCGCGGCGCTCCTGGACGGGGACCCGGCCGGGCGCGAGGGCGAACGCGTGGACGAACTCGCCGGCCTCGGGCCCGTGGCGCTTCCCGCGTACCGGCTGGTCTTGATGCTCGACGCCGCCCGCGCGCACCTCGCCTCCGATCACACGGCCGCCACGGCGGTGTGGGCCGTGTGGGAGGCGGCGGGGGCCTCGGAGCGCTGGCGCAAGCAGGCGCTCGAGGAGCGCGGCCTGCGCTCGGACCGGGCCCACCGCGACCTCGACGCCGTCTTGGCGCTCTTCCAGGCGGCCGAGCGCTTCGGCGACCAATTCCCGGGCGCCGGGGTGGCCCGCTTCATCGAGCACGTGCGTAGCCAGGACC
>JALAHE010000330.1 GCA_022712075.1 Galactobacter sp. | reverse complement strand
GTCTGTGGATAACTCGTTTGCCGTGGGGGCCGGGCGGGCCTACGGTGGGGCGGTCCCCGGTGTACGCGGGGCGCCCCATGCACCCCAGCGTTCTGTCGGCTCCTTCCGGCATCCTGGGCGTGGGGAAGCGAGCTGAGGAGCGGTACGGCGTGAGCATCCAAGACTACGAGGAGCAGATGGCTCCGTCTGATCGCGGATCCCGCACGCCCCCGCAGGATCTGGTCGCGGAGCAGTCGGTGCTCGGCGGCATGATGCTTTCAAAGGACGCGATCGCCGACTGCGTCGAGGTGCTGCGCGGCGTCGACTTCTACCGCCCGAGCCACGAGATGGTCTACGAGGCCATCATCGATCTCTACGGCCGCGGCGAACCCGCCGACGCCGTGACCGTCGCCGACGAGCTGACGAAGCGCGGCGACATCCAGCGCATCGGCGGCGCGGCCTACCTCCACGAGCTCATCCAGTCCGTGCCCACCGCGGCCAACGCCGGCTTCTACGCCGAGATCGTCCGCGAGCGCGCCGTGCTGCGCCGCCTCGTGGACGCCGGCACGCGCATCGTGCAGATGGGTTACTCGCAGGACGGCGAGGTGGACGCCATCGTGAACGAGGCCCAGGCCGAGGTCATGAAGGTCGCCGATCGCCGCGGCGGCGAGGACTACGTGGCGCTGAAGGACATCATCGAGGGCACGGTGGACGAGATCGAGTCCGCCTCCTCGCGCACCGAGGGCATCACCGGCGTGCCCACTGGGTTCTACGAGTTCGACGAGCTGACGCAGGGCCTGCAGGGTGGTCAGATGATCGTTGTTGCGGCCCGCCCGGCCGTCGGTAAGTCGACGTTTGCGCTGGACATCGCCCGCTCCGCGGCGATCAAGCACCACATGACGACCGTGTTCTTCTCCCTTGAAATGGGGCGCAACGAGATCGCGATGCGCCTGCTCTCCGCCGAGGCGTCCATTGGCCTGCAGGACCTGCGCAAGGGCAACGTCAAGGACGAGCAGTGGGCCAAGATCGCCAACACCATGGGCAATCTCAACGACGCCCCGCTCTTCATCGACGACAGCCCCAACATGTCGCTCATGGAGATCCGCGCCAAGGCCCGCCGCCTGAAGCAGAAGCACGACCTCAAGCTCATCGTGCTCGACTACCTGCAGCTCATGAGCTCGGGCAAGAAGGTCGAGTCCCGCCAGCAAGAGGTTTCCGAGTTCTCCCGTGCGCTGAAGCTCATGGCCAAGGAGCTCGAGGTCCCCGTGATCGCGCTGTCGCAGCTGAACCGTGGTTCCGAGCAGCGCACCGACAAGCGCCCGCAGGTCTCGGATCTGCGTGAATCTGGCTCCATCGAGCAGGACGCCGACATGGTCATCCTGCTGCACCGCGAGGACATCTACGACAAGGAGTCCCCGCGCGCCGGCGAGGCCGACGTGATCGTGGCCAAGCACCGTAACGGCCCCACCAAGACCATCGTCGTGGCCTTCCAGGGCCACTACTCGCGCTTCAACAACATGGCCGGTGGCGACTTCGACGGCGGCGGGTACGCGGGCGGGGAGCCCGGCGGGATCTAGCGCGCTTCGCCGCGCAAGGCTCGGCCCAGCGCGGTGGCGCCGGCAACGGTCAGGGCCGTCAATCCGGCCGCGACCCAGAGCGGCGTTGTCGCCGCGGGCCAGGCTCCGAGGGCCGCGGCCCCCAGGGCCGGACCCGCCGTTGCCCCCACGTTCAGTGCGGCCGTGGCGTAGGAACCTCCCATCGACGGGGCTGCTGTTGCGGCGTAGAGCACGCGCGCAATCAAGGTGCTGCCGAGCCCGAAGGACACCAGGCCGGCGATCCCCGTGAGCGGTAGTAACACCGCGGGGTGAGCGGCGGAGAGTGCCATGCCGACCCACACTGCGACCAGTAGCGGGCCGCCGAGGGCGATCACGGCGCCGGGATGCCGGTCGGAGAGGCGCCCAGCGACCGTGACCCCCAGCCAGGAACCCAGACCGAAGAACATCAGCGACAGGGCCACCCAGGCCTCGGGCAGGCCGGCGGTGTCGGTGATGACGGGGGCCAGGTAGGTCAACGCCGTGAACGTTCCGGCGTTGACCAAGGCAGCCAACACGATCACGGTGATCAATGGGCGAGACCTGAGGGCGGCCAGTTCGGGTTGCAGCGGCGCATGGCCCACATCCATCGGTCGGCCGAGCGCGCCTCGCTTGAGCCCCAGTCCGAGGCCCGCGGCGGCCACGAGGCAGACGAGTGCCACGGTCCAGAAGGTCGAGCGCCAGCCGAGAGCGTTGCCGAGCAGCGTTCCGGCCGGCACCCCGGCCACGGTGGCCAGCGTGGTCCCGGCCAGCAGGATGGCGACGGCCCGCCCCTTGAGATGCTCGGGGGCGAGCGCCGCAGCAGCGGAAAGCGCGATCGCGAGGAAGCCGGCGTTGGCCAGCGCGCTGAGGACCCGCAGGGCAAGCATGAGGGCGAAGGAGTCGGTGGCGGCACCGGCCGCGTGGCAAGCAGTGAACACGAGCAGGCACATGATCAGGACCCGCTTTCGAGGCCAGGAGCGGGCGGTGGCGGCCATGAGGGGAGCGCCAACGACCATGCCGATCGCGAAGGCCGAGGTCAGGAGTCCGGCGGTGCCGAGCGGCACGGCAAGGTCTGCGGCGATCGCCGGGAGGAGGCCGGAGAGCATGAACTCCGAGGTGCCCATGGCAAACACGGCGGCGGCGAGGAGATAGAGGGCGGAAGACATCGAGTACTCCGAACGTCAGAAGCGGAAGAGAAAGGCTTCTGATCACTCGGGCCAGCCGAGGACTCGGCGCACGCCGATGGGCGGTGCGATGGAGGAGCTGTGGTTAGCGGACTGGCGGAGTGACCGGCAGCCCCACCCTGTCTGACTCGGGACTCGACATGCTGGTGATGCTACCCCTCGCCGCTGGACGCGGCACCTGGGCCAAGCAATGCCCGACGGCGCGAGCACGGCGTCGAGCGAGAAGCGCCCGGCACCTGCGATGAGCAGGGCGAGCGACGCGGCGCCAAGGATCGCCACGAGCTCGTAGCCGCCGTCCGCGACAAACACCCCGGCCGGCAGGTGCACGATGAAGAGCGCGCCGACCATGTCGAGCACAAACACGGCGGCGACCAGACGCGTGGCCAGCCCGAGGATCAGCAGCGCCCCGCCGATCAGCTCGGCGTAGGCGATGAAGGGGCCGGCGACGGAGCCGAGCGGCACGCCCATCTGCTCGAAGCTGGCGCCGGTCCCGGCGGGGGTGAACTCGAAGACCTTCTGCGCGCCGTGCGCGAGCATGAGGGCGCCGGTAACGGCGCGGAGGATCAGGAGGGCAACGTCGGTGGTCCAGGAAGTGGGCTTCATGGCGTGTCCTTGGGTTGGGGAAGCGCGGCCGATCGACCACCCCACCACCCTGACACTTGAAGCTTGCATGATTTCCTCGGGGTAACCCACCTCGGCGCCGGACCCTCACCACGGCGAAAGCCCTGGCTGTGCTGGGAAGCGGCGGCGCGGCGTCGGTCGGGCGGGAGCCAGCCCCCAGTGCCAAGCTCTGCGGGCCCTCACCGCAGGGTCCAAGGCGGCGCCCAGCCTCCCTTCACACCCCGTCATGCGGGTGGACGGCAACGACGGTCAGCGGGCGATGCCGGACCCCTCCGCGACGCCGGCTACCCCAGCACGATCCCGGCGACCACGTTGATCGCGGTGGCCAGGATGGTGAGGGAAAACAGGAACGAGAGCAGGCAGTGCCGCAGCACCACGGCGCGGATGCGACTCGAGGTCACCGCGGTGTCGGAGACCTGATAGGTCATGCCGAGGTTGTAGGAAAAGTAGATGAAGTCGCTGTAGCGCGGCAGCTCCTTGTCGTTGAAGTCGATGCCGCCGTCCACGTCGTCGTAGTACTCGTACGCGTACCGCGCCGCATACATCGCGTGCAGGCTGAACCACTGCGCCAGGACCGCCACGAGCGCCAGGATCCCCGCGCCCTTCTGCGCGTTGCCCGTCCCCACGGCGCCGATCACAAACGTCGCGGCGATGCCGATCGTCACCACGGCCGCCATGGCCAGCTCCTCGGCCGCCGGGCGGAACTCGTCACGCTCCGCGTGGGACTTGGTGAGCGCGGCGTCCATGGGCCACATGTGCACCCATGCCAGCACCGAGAAGGTCACGCTGCCCAGGGCCAGGCCGGTCAAGACTCCCCAGGTCCAGCCCGTCAGCACGCCCACGAGGACGCCGCCGATCACCCCTGCCGCCACGGCCGCGGCCAGCCGGGTCCAGGCACTCGAACCGCTCAATCCACGTTCGCTCACGCGCTCCCCCTTCGTCGACGCCACCCTATGTGCCGGGCCGTGCCCCGCGCCCGAGGCGCGGTGACAGACGCAAGGCGGGGCACGACGTCGTGCCCCGCCTTGGGTGTTTGGCCCGCCTTCCGCGGCGGGCGGCGCATCAGGCCTTGCGCACCTTGAACGCCAGGACGATCGAGGCGATGCCGAACACCACACCGTAGATGCCCGCCACCCACAGGGCGGCAATGATCATGCCGGCCGGGTCGGTGAACAGCGCCACGGCAAACCAGATGCCGATGATGATGTCGAGGATGCCAAGGGCGATGCTCCAGCCGCCCAGCGAGCGGTCGCCGAGGGCGGCGATGCCGCGCCCGATCAGGCCGATCACCATGAACCACAGGAAGAGCACGCCCATGAAGGCGCCCGTGGAGACGGGGAAGATGACGGCCAGGAGGCCGGCGATGATCGAGACGATGCCACTCGTGAGCGCCCAGCCCCAGCCCTTGAGGCCCTCGCGCTTTTCGCGCCAGGCGAGCGAGCTCGTCGCGAAGCCGTCCAGGATGAGCCAGAAGGCAAGCGAGTAGACGACCACGATCGCGATCGCCGTGCCGCCGATGCCCGGGGCGAGGAACAGGATGAGGCCCAGGATCACGCCGAGGATGCCCTTGACGAGCAGCCAGGTGAAGCCGGTCTTGCGGAGATCGTCCGTGAGATCGGACAGGGGGGTGTTTGAGGTGGGAAGCGACATGATGACTCCAAAACTCGTCGGGGGGCGATGCGCAGTCTTCGCCCCGACCCTAGGCCGCGCGGGCGCGCCGTGGAAGGGTTTGCCACTTCTTGTCACATGGCGTTCGCCTTGGTCAGCGCTTCCCGGGGCGCCCCGTGGGCGCCCCGCGGGGTGTGTGCGGCGCGCTAGAGGCAGAAGATGTTCAGCCCGAGTTCGGGGTCCAGCTCCTTCTCGAGCGGCACGTCGGAGACCGTCACGAAGAACTCGCCGGCCCCTCGCACCCAGGCCTCCTTGAGGTGCCCAGCGATGGCCGAGTAGTCCTGCCGGCCCAGCGTGGTGTGGATGTGGATGAGCGTCGTTTCGCCCTTGACCGCGATGTTGCCCTGCAGGCCGGCGATCTCCATCTGCTCGTCGAACTCGCGATCCACGTACGTGAGGGCGTCCGGGTCGCGGAAGAGGAGGGTGGCGCGGCCGACCGCGCCGATCCCGCGGATGGCGCCGCCGCGGATGCCCGGGGTCCCGGCGCAGTCCGTCAGCGCCGCGATGACCTCCTCGCCCGGCCTCACGCTGACCACGTGGTTGGGGCCGCCGATGTGGCGAGCTGACCAGGTGGCGCCGTGCACGGCCGGGGCGAGGGTGGGGTGCTGTCCGGTGGGCTGCATGTCAGCCGTCCTCCGATTCTGCGCACGCTGGCGCATCAGTCGGGTGAACCCTCATCGTGGCCCGGAAGCCGGGGAGAGTCAATCACTGCACGACGGCGCGTGGTGACGTGCCGCTGGGGCCGCGCCGTCGGGCCCTAGGCTTCGTGCCATGGGGAAACGCAAGCAGCCGGAAAACATCGAGGTCCGCGGCGCGCGGGTCAACAACCTGAAAAACCTGGACGTGGATGTCCCGCTGAACTCCTTCGTTGGCGTGACGGGCGTGAGCGGCTCGGGGAAGTCGTCGCTGGCGCTCGGGGTGCTCTACGCGGAGGGCTCGCGGCGCTACCTGGACGGGCTCTCCAGCTACCAGCGCCGCCGCATCAACCAAGCGCAGGCGCCGCGCGTCGACTCCGTGGAGCACGTTCCGGCCGCGCTGGCCCTGCGCCAGCGC
>JALAHE010000030.1 GCA_022712075.1 Galactobacter sp. | reverse complement strand
GCCCCGTCCCCGGCACGGGCCTCGGCCTGCTGCGTCGCGCGGGGGAGGAGTCCCGCCCGCTGACCGGTCTGGGGCTCGCTCGCGCCCGCGAGAAGCGCGCGCTGGTGCTCACCACGGCCAACCGCCGCTCCACGGTGCACCGCAACACCTACCTCGACTACGTCGGCGTGAAGTCCTTCGCCGCCGACGGCTCGGTCACGGGCGAGCGCCGCTTCATCGGCCTGTTTGCCTCCTCCGCCCTCATGGCGCCCGTGCGGTCCGTGCCCGTCGTTCGCACCAAGGTGGAGCGCGTCCTCGAGGACTCGGGCTTCGCCCCGAACTCGCACGCGGGCAAGGATCTCCTGACGATCCTGGAGACGTACCCGCGCACCGAGCTGTTCCAGGCCGATGAGGAGACCATCGCCGCGACGGCCGACGGCATCATGCACCTGCAGGAACGCCGCCGCACCCGCGTGTTTCTGCGTCAGGACTACTACGGCCGCTTCGTCACGGCCCTCGTGTTCATCCCGCGCGACCGCTACACCACCCCCGTGCGCCTGCGCGTGGAGGAGGAGCTCGGCTCGACCTTCGCCGCCGTGTCCATGGACTACGAGCTGCGCATGAGCGAGTCTGCGCTGGTTCGCCTGGCCTACCGCATCCGCCTCTCCGGAGAGGAGACCGTGGCCGCGGTGGACCAGGGCGAGCTCGAGGCACGGCTCGGCCGCGCCGTGCGCTCCTGGTCCGAGGGAGTCACCGAGACCTTCGCCGCGCGCCTTGATCCCGCCGCCGCGCGGGCCGAGTCGGCCCGCTGGGCGGAGGCCTTCCCCGCCGACTACCGCGTGGGCTACGAGGTCGAGGACGCACTCACGGATGCCGAGCGCTTCGACGCCCTCGGCGCGAGCGAGGGCATCGGCCTGTACCTCGAGCCCGAGCGGGGCACGGGGGAAACGCGCCTGAAGCTCTACCTCGAAGAGGCCCAGCCGCTCTCCTCGATCCTTCCTGTATTGCATGCGTTGGGCATTGACGTGCGCGACGAGCGCCCGTACGCCGTGCGCCCGGCCGACGGCGGCGAGTTCTTCCTCTACGACCTGGGCGTCCGCCTGCCCGAGGGCGACACCGAGGCGGGCCCGGAGCTGGAGCAGCTGCTCGCCGACGCTTACCGCGCCGTCGCCCACGGCCGCGCCGAGTCCGACGCGCTGCAGAGCCTCGTCACCGGCCTCGGCTTCACGTGGCGCCAGGTCGCGATGCTGCGGGCCTACTCGCGCTACCTGCGGCAGCTGGGGGTCCCCACCTCGCCCGCCTTCTGGGCCCAGACGCTTCTGCGCTACCCCGCTGTGGCCCGCGCCCTGGTTGGCCTCTTCGAGGACAGCTTCGACCCGTCCCAGCGGGAGGAGGGCCGGGCGGCGGCCGTTGCCGCGCGCCACGCCGCCCTGGAGGCGGGCCTCGAGGAGGTCGGCACGCTCGACGCCGACCGGCTCATCCGCCGCGTCACCGGGCTCATCGACGCCACCCTGCGCACGAACTACTACCAGGGCCACGACCGCCTCGCGTTCAAGCTCGCCACGCGCACCATCGAGGACGCCCCGCTGCCCCGCCCCGCCTTCGAGATCTGGGTCTACTCGCCCGAGGTTGAGGGCGTGCATCTGCGCTTCGGCGAGGTCGCGCGCGGTGGCCTGCGCTGGTCGGATCGCGGCGAGGACTTCCGCACCGAGATCCTCGGCCTGGTGAAGGCGCAGACGGTCAAGAATGCCGTCATCGTCCCCACGGGCGCCAAGGGCGGCTTCTTCGCCAAGCAGCTGCCGGATCCGGCCGTGGACCGTGGAGCGTGGATGGAGGCAGGCAAGGCCGCCTACTCGGAGTTCATCCGCTCGCTCCTCGACGTCACCGACAACCTCGCGACCGAGGCGGACGGCAGCGAATCCGTGGTGCCGCCGCGCGATGTCGTGCGCCGCGATGCCGACGACACCTACCTCGTGGTGGCGGCCGATAAGGGCACGGCGTCCTTCTCCGACCTCGCCAACTCGCTCGCCGCCGAGCGCCACTTCTGGCTGGGCGACGCGTTCGCCTCGGGCGGCTCGGTGGGCTACGACCACAAGGCCATGGGCATCACCGCCCGCGGCGCGTGGGAGTCCGTGAAGCGTCACTTCTTCGAGCTGGGCGTGGACGTCCAGAACGAGGACTTCACGATGGTCGGCATCGGCGATATGTCCGGCGATGTGTTCGGCAACGGCCTGCTGCGCTCGCGCCACACGCGCCTCGTGGCGGCGTTCGATCACCGCCACGTGTTTGTTGATCCCAGCCCGAACGCCGAGGCGTCCTTCGACGAGCGCCAGCGCCTCTTCGAGCTGCCCCGGTCAAGCTGGGCCGACTACAACCCCGAGCTCATCAGCGAGGGCGGCGGCGTGTTTGGTCGCGACGCCAAGTCGGTGCCGATCAGCGCCCAGATGCGCGAGGTCCTCGGCCTCGCGGATTCCGTGCAGCAGCTTTCCCCGCCCGAGCTCATCCAGGCGGTCCTCAAGGCCCCCGTCGATCTGCTCTACAACGGCGGCGTGGGAACGTACGTCAAGGCCACCGACGAGACGGCCGCTGAGGTGGGAGACCGCGCCAACGACGCGATCCGCATCGACGGGGCCCAGCTGCGCGTCAAGGTGATCGGCGAGGGCGGCAACCTGGGCATGACCCAGCGCGGCCGCATCGAGGCGGCCCTGGGCGGCGTCATCGTCAACACCGACGCGATCGATAACTCGGCCGGCGTTGACTGCTCCGATCACGAGGTCAACATCAAGATCCTTGTGGATCGCCTCGTGCGCGACGGCGCCCTGGCGGCGGAGGATCGCGCCGACATGCTGCACTCGATGACCGACGACGTCGCCGAGCTGGTGCTCAAGGACAACTTCGATCAGAACGTGCTGCTGCTCAACGAGAAGCAGGATCCGGGCCAGTGGGGCGCCTCGCAGGAGCGCCTCATGAGCTTCCTCGAGGTCCACGCCGACCTCGATCGGGAGCTCGAGTTCCTGCCGAGCACCGAGGCCTTCGCCAAGCGGCTGGCCGACGGCGGTCGCCTGACGACGCCCGAGCTTGCGGTGATCGTGGCCTACGCCAAGATCCAGCTCGCCACGGCACTCACGGCCTCCGATCTGCCCGACGATCCCTCGCTCGCCCCTGTCCTGGCCGACTACTTCCCGCGCCAGCTGCGCGAGCGCTTCGGTGAGGCCCTGCAGGCCCACCCGCTGCGCCGCGAGATCATCGCGACCGTGCTCGCCAACGACGCCGTCAACCTGGGCGGCGCCTCGTACGTCTTCCGCGCCATGGAGGAGACGGGCGCGTCCGAGGCCGACGTGGTGCGGGCCTTCCTTGCCCTGCGCACGATCTACCGCATGGACGCGTACGTCAACGAGGTCAACGCCCTGCCCGCCTCGTTCGGCACGGAGCACTGGACGCGCCTACACGGCGATCTGCGCCGCCTGCTCGATCGCACCACGCGCTGGTTCATCGAGCACGACCAGGTCTCCGGCGGCGTCGCCGCCTCGGTGGAGCGCTTCCAGGAGCCGGTGGGCCAGCTGGAGGCGCGCCTGCCCGAGCTGCTCTCCGGCGTGGACGCCGCCCGCGTCCAGCAGTGGAAGGAGACGGCCCTCGAGTGGGGGACCGGCGAGGATCTTGCCGCCCGCTGGTCGCGGCAGTTCGAGTCCTTCGCCCTGCTTGACATCGTCTCCATCGCGCACCGGACTCAGCGCCCGGCCGAGGAGGTCGCGGGCGTGTACTTCGCGGCCTACGCCGGCTTCGGGGTCGACTCGCTCCTGGATCGGATCACGGAGCTGCCGCGCACCGATCGCTGGAAGACGCTGGCCCGCGCCGCCCTGCGCGACGACCTCTACGCCACCGTGGCCGACCTGACCGCGGTGGTCCTGGAGGACGAGCCGGAGGCCGGTGACCCGACCGAGCGGCTCGCCGCCTGGCAGGAGCACAACGCCGACCGCCTGGAGCGCACCCAGCGTTCCTTCGCCGAGGTGTTGGGGGCCGGGGGCAACGACATGGCATCGTTGTCCGTGGCGCTGCGTCTGCTGCGCTCGATCGTGCGCCGCTAAACACCAGCCGCGCCGTCGCCCACCAGCTTTCGCGAGGAGCGCTTCGTCCCATGGGCCTGTTTGATGCCGTCAGAGAATCGGCGCAACTGAGCAGCGAGGATGAGGAGTGGCTCCACCTGCTGGTGGGCGACTGGCAGCTGGTCTCCGACCTGGCCTTCGCCGACATCGTGCTGTGGGCCAACGGTGCCTCCGGGGCACTCACAGCCCTGGCCCACGTGCGTCCCTCCACGACGCACACCGTGTTCCACACGGATTTTGTGGGGCAACGCATGCGCAGGGGCCTGCGCGCCCTGGCCCAGGAGGCCATCGACTCCGGCGCCCCGGTGCGGGCGCCGGAGCACCACTTCACGCCGGAGCACGCCCTGCGCGTGGAGGCGGTCCCGGTCGTCCGGCACGGGAGGACCCTCGGCGTCCTGACGATCCACGCGGACGTCGCGCGCGCCCGCACCTCCTCCCGGCTCGAACAGACCTATCGCTCGAGCGCCCACGACCTGCTCGTCATGGTCTCGCGCGGGCTGTGGCCCGACTTCGCGACGCCGACGGGTGGGCGACGCGGCGCCCCGCGCGTCGGCGACGGGCTCGTGCGCCTGGACCGCGGAGGCGTCGTCGAGTACGCGAGCCCCAACGGCGTCTCGGCCTTCCGGCGCCTGGGCGGCGTCGATTCCCTCGACGGCCGCCGACTCACGGACGTCGTCGAGGCCGCCGCCACGAGCACCAAGGTCGTTGATGAGTCCCTGCCGCTCGTGCTCTCCGGGCGCATGCCGTGGAGGGCCGAGATCGAGGCGGGCGGCGTGGGGCTCAACGTGCGCGCCATTCCCCTGAGGACCGAGGAGGGGCGCTACGGCGCGCTGGTCCTGGCCCGCGACGTCACCGAGCTGCGCCGGCGCGAAAAGGAGCTCGTGTCGAAGGATGCGACGATCCGCGAGATCCACCACCGCGTGAAGAACAACCTCCAGACGGTCGCGGCGCTCCTGCGCATGCAGTCCCGCCGCATGCAGTCCGAGGAGGGCAAGCGCGGGCTCGAGGAGGCGATGCGCCGCGTGGGCGTCATCGCGCAAGTCCACGATGCGCTCAGCCACGGCCTGAGCCAGAACGTGCCCTTCGACGAGCTCGTCGACCGCCAGATTCGCATGGCGGCCGAGCTCGCCTCCCCGGGCACCACGGTGCTCACGCGCCGCGTGGGCAGCTTCGGCGATCTGCCGAGTGACCTCGCCACGCCCTTCTCGCTCGTGCTCAACGAGCTCGTCTCCAACGCCGTGGAGCACGGCCTCGCCGAGCGCGATGGCACCGTGGTGGTCCGCGCTGAGCGCCTCACGCAGGAGGGTGGCGAGCGTCTCCTCGTTGACGTGGAGGACGACGGCGTGGGGCTGGGTGGCGTGATGCCAAGCGGCGGCCTGGGCACGCAGATCGTGAAGACCTTGGTCTCCGCCGAGCTCAGCGGCGCGATGTGGTGGGAGGACCGAGCGGAGGGCGGCACCCGCGTGCGCATGGACCTGCCGCTGCCGAAGGACTAGGCCGCAAGGGCAACGCAACAGGGCGGGCCATCCCCGAAGGGATGGCCCGCCCTGTTGCGTGGTGAGCGGGGGCGATCAGCTCGCCATGGCCGCCTTGACCTTGTTCACGTAGTCGAGAACGTCGTTCTTCAGGCCGCGCTTCACCACGCCGGCAGGTCCCGCGTAGTAGGCGCCGATGCCCTCGTTGACGTTGCGCGCCGTCGACTGCAGGTACTTGATGTAGGCGACGCCTGCCGCCACGTTGTCGTACGGGTCGAGCAGATCGAGCTTGCGGCCCATGCGCTGGGACATCCACTCGCCAGTGCTCGGCAGCATCTGCATGACGCCCAGGGCGTTGGCGGGGGAGACGGCCCGGGCGTCGAAGCCGGACTCGACGCTCGCGTGCCCCACGGCCAGGGCGGGGTTCACGCCCTGGCGCTTGGCCTCGGCGATGACGATCTGGCGCATCTGCGCGCGGCTGGGGACCGTGCGGGCGTTCAGTGTCGCCTTGTTCGCGTTGGCCGAGCGGTTTGTCGCGTCGGAGTAGGTGTAGTGGAGGAACGTCTTGGGAATGCTTCCAGTGGAGCTCGCGCTCGAGGTGCTCTTGGACGCCGTGGCCGGGAGCTTGAGGGTGCGCCCCACGTAGATGATCGAGGAGCGGTTCAGGCCGTTGGCCGCGAGCAGCTCGTTGAGCGAGACCGAGTACTTCGCAGCGATCCCGGAGAGCGTGTCGCCCGAGGCGATGGTGTGGGTGGACGAGGCCTTGACGGCGCTCGTGCCGGTGGAGGCGGACACCGTGGGCTTCTTGGTGGAGCCGGAGGCGGAGGACGTCGTCGCGGCGGCGCCAAGCTTGAGTTTCTGCCCGGGGTAGATCACCGCCGAGGCCTTGAGCGAGTTGAGCTTCAGCAGGCTGGAGAGCGAGATCCCGTAACGGTGGGCGATCCCCGAGAGGGTGTCGCCGGCCTTGATGGTGTGGCTCGTGGCCTTCGTGCCGGAGGCTGCCACCTTGCTCGCACCGGAGGACGCCTTGGTCGAGGAGCTCGAGGCACTCGTCGCGCGCAACACGAGGCGGTCACCCGGGTGAATGACGTCGGAAGCCTTGAGCCCGTTGAGCTTCAGGAGCTGCGCCAGGGAGACCTGATTGCGGGTCGCGATGGCCCACAGGCTGTCCCCGCGCTTGACCGTCACCGTGTTGCTCATGCTCTTCTTCGCGGCACTGGCCTGCAGGGACGCGGTGATCCGCGCCTTGGACGCGGCGATGTTCTTGGCGGTCGGCGCCATGCCGGCTGGCCCCGGAGCGGCCTCGGCGGGCGCGGCGGCGACGGTGATGCCGGCCAGCGTGATCACGGGCAACGTCGCCGTGACGATCGCGCCGTGCAGCGGCGATCGGCGGCGGGGAGGGTTCAGAGGCATGACAGGGCTTCCTCACGGACGGGACGGGCCACGCCGGACGGCGACGGATGTGTCGCTTGTGACTGATGTGACTCGTGATGCATTTGTGACTCGTGTGAATCTACACGATCACGGCGCGGTGCAAAACAGCGCGCCGGCGGGCGGCGGCGCCGGGGCGTCGCGTGTGGGAAACTTGAGCCGTGAGCAACAACGAGGAACTTGACGCCCTGGTCGGCGAGTGGCTGACCGTCCCCGACCTGATGGAGGCCCTGGGGGCCGAGCTGCGGGAGGTGCACCGCCTGCTGGACCAGCGCCAGATCGTGGCGGTCAAGCGCGGCGAGAACAAGGCGCTGTCCGCGCCCGCGGCGTTTGTCGAGGACGGCAAGATCGTGGACGCGCTGACGGGCACCATCACGGTGCTCGGCGACGCCGGCTATTCCGACGCCGAGATGATCGCGTGGCTCTTTACCGCCGACGAGACGCTGCCCGGCACGCCCATGCAGGCGCTGCGCGAGGGCCGCAAGACGGAGATCCGCCGCCGCGCCCAGGCCCTGGCCTGGTAGTCGCGGCAGGCGCCTGAGGCGCCGCCCAATCAACGGAAGGAGGGGCTGGTGCCCGACGTCGCGACGTCGGACACCAGCCCCTCCTTCCGTTGGGTGCCTGGAAAGCCGGGCTAGGCGCGGCGCTTGACGGCGGCCAGGCCGGCGGCGCGCAGGCCTTCGCGTGCGGCGTCGGGGATCGCGAGCGCGTCGAGCGCCTCGAAGGCGGTGCGCGTGAGCTGCTCGATGATGCCTTCGTGCTCGGCGCGGGCGCCGGAGGCGATCATCGCCTCGCGGGCGGCGCGCACGCCTGCCTCGTCGAGGCTCGGGTCGGCCAGCGCGTCGAGGAGCGCCATGCGACCGGCCGCGTCGGCGCGGTGCAGGGTCAGGGCCACGAGGACGGTGCGCTTGCCCTCGCGAAGATCGTCGCCGGCCGGCTTGCCCGTGGTCTCCGGATCGCCGAAGACGCCGAGCTCGTCATCGCGCAGCTGGAAGGCCTCGCCGAGCGGGAGGGCAAAGGCCGAGAGGCCGCGCAGCAGCTCCTCGCTCGCGCCGGCCTGCGCCGCCCCGAGCAGCACGGGGTTCTCGACCGAGTACTTGGCGCTCTTGTAGCGGACCACGGTGCGGGCCGCCTCGACCGCGCGCTCGGGGTCGCGGGCGCCGCCGATCTGCTCCTCCAAGACGTCGAGGTACTGCCCGGCCATCACCTGTAGGCGCATGGCGTCGAAGATCTGGCGCGTGCGCGGCAGGGGCGTGGAGCCCGCGAAGGCCTGCTCGCTTAGGGAGAGCGCGAGGTCGCCAGCCAGCACGGCGGCGGCGAGGCCGAAGTCGGCCGGATCCAGGTCCCATCCGCCACCGCGGTGCGTTGCCTCGAAGCGTCGGTGCACGCTGGGGGCGCCGCGGCGCGTGTCCGAATGGCCGATCATGTCGTCGTGGAGCAGGGCGGCCGCCGGGAAGAGCTCGAGGCCGGCCCCGAGGCCCACGATCGACTCCTCGCTCACCTCACCGCCGGCGGCCTGCGCGCCCCAGAACGCAAACAACGGGCGCAGTCTCTTGCCGCCGCGCGTGAGATCGGCGATCGAGACGAGCAGCTCTGCGGCGTCGGGGGAGATGGAGCGCACCGTGGCCAGCTGTTCGTCCAGGAAGCCCGTGAGCTTCGCGTCGAGGGCGCGGGTGAACTCTGGCTGTTGGGCGGGGGAGAACGTCACCCCTCCATCGTAGCGTTGGCGGCGCGGGGCTCGGTGGGCCAAGCGTCGGGGCGGCTCACTACGATGGGCGGGTGGAACAGCTTCCGGGGCGTCCGCGCGTGATCGCGCATG
>JALAHE010000329.1 GCA_022712075.1 Galactobacter sp. | reverse complement strand
GGCGGACACCGCGTCGAGGACGGGAAGCACCTCCTCGACCGTGTGTTCAGGGGTGAGGGGGTAGCTCGGCACCCACACCTCGGCACCGGAACGCCGCAGGAGTTCCCCGATGATGAACCAATGGCCGCTCGTGAGCGGCAGCGCGTAGGCGCCTCCGTGCCAGTACAGCAGGTGGGATCCCGAACGCTTGCGCCCGCTCTTCGGCGTCAGGTGAAGCATGCGGCGCCCGCCCACATCCACCGGCTCGATGGTGGCGAGGGCGCGCACGTACGCGTTCGGCGGCGCCTCGTCGCGGGGACCGGCGCTGACCTGGTCGAGGATCTCCTGGGCGGTCGTCGTGTCCGGAACGGGCGGGACGAGCGCGCCGATGAGGCGGGAAAAGACATCTTGCGACACTGACATGAAGCAACTGTGCATGCCGCCTTGAGCGATCGGAAGCAGACCCGGAGGAATATTTGTTGGGACTCTGCCCCGGCGGCGCGCAAGAGCCCGCCGCCGGGTGATGCCTCCTAGCGCACGCGCTTGGGCCGCACCAGCTTGATGCCGAAGACGAGCAAGAGCACGCCGACGACCGCCACCAGGATCCGTCCGATCAGCATGCTGGTCAGCGCGATGCTGTCCATGCCGCGCGTGCCAGCTCCCTGATTGGCCATGCCGGCCAGGAAGCCGAGCAGGCACAGCGCGCCAAGCACGATCATGATGATGCCTCCCACCTTGCGGCCCGTGCTCGCGGGCACCCTCGCCCCGGGCGGCGGGCCGAGCGTGGGGTCGTAGGCGGCGAAGCCCGGATCCAGCGGACGCCCGTCGGGGCCCAGCTGCGTGAACGGCTCCACGGGAACCGGAAGCTCGTGGGCGCCCGCCGCGGCCTCATCGGGCCAGCCGGGTTGTCCGGCACCGCCGATGCGCCCGCCGGGGCCCGCCCCGGAGAGCGGCACCTGCCCCGGGCCGTCGGGCCCGCCGTTGGCGCCGGGGGTCGGATTCTGCTCGGTCATGGTGTCCCCTCCGTCGTTGTGCCCCACACCCTACGCGGCTGACCGCGAGCCGCAAGGGCACCCGCCGCACCATCCTGACGCCGTTACACAGTGCGCGCCCTGGCCCGGCAACGCCAACGGCGGCCGGCCCCGCAAGGGGACCGACCGCCGTCGTGCAGTGCGAGCGAGCCGGAGGCTCAGGCGTTCCAGAGCCCGTAGGAATCGGCGAGCTCTGCGATCTTCTGCGCGCGCTTCAGGCGGGGCAGGTAGGAGCCGTCGCCCATCGCCGCGCCGTGCTCGTGGGCGTCGCGGAGCTCGTGCGCCCACTTGAGCTCGTCGGTGCTCGGCGAGAGGCCCTTGTTGACCTCGTCGACCTGCTCGATCGAGAGGGAGAGCTTGCCCGTCATGCCCATCGTGGCGGTCGTGTTGCACTCCTCGGCCACCTCGGCAAAGGAGGCGGTCGGCGCCGCGGGGCCGTCGATGGGGCCGGGCAGGCGTCCAACGCGAGAAGCGACCACGAGCTGGCCGCGGGCGTAGGCGAGGGCCAGCGGGGCGTCGCCCACGCCGGTGTCCTTGCGGAAGTCGTTAATGCCAAAAGCCAGGCGGAAGGTGCCGGGGGCGGAGGCGATGGCGGTGGCGTTCTCGATGCCGAGCGCCGACTCGATGAGCGCGAGCACGGGGGTGCCGGCGGGCAGGCGCATGGCCGTGTACGTGACCTGCTCCGGCTTCTCGGTCTCGGCGAGCATGACGCCGCGCAGGCCGCTGACCTTGGTCAGGGCGGCGAGGTCGTCGGCCCAGAACTTGGAGGTCGGCGGGTTCACGCGGACCCAGCCGCTCATGCCGGAGGAGAGCGCCTCGATGACGTTGTCGCGCGCCTCCTGCTTCTGCTTCGGCGGGACCGGGGCCTCCATGTCGAAGATGACCGAGTCCGCCTCGGAGGCCAGCGCCGGGGAAAACAGCTCAGGCTTGAGGGCGTTGACGAGGAGCCAGGAGCGCGAGAGCTTGGCCGGAAGGGCTGCGGCGCGGAGATTGCGGAACGGCATGGGACCACCCTAGTCCGGACGGGCACCCCCGCGCCGCCGATCTCACCTTGTGGAAGTAAAGTTCCACAAATTCGCCCCCCGAGCCCGCCGCCGAGAGATATGACCATTCTCCTGGTCACACTTTGCTGACACCCCCATGCAAGAACTGGTGATCCAGCCCACATTCGCTATCGTCGCCTGCATGACCTCGCACCCCACCGGAACTGAGCCGGGCGGCCAGCAACTGGAACGCGCCCTCAGCAACCGTCACATTCAGCTCATCGCCATCGGCGGCGCCCTCGGCACCGGCCTCTTCCTGGGCTCCGGCAAGACCATCTCGGTGGCCGGCCCCTCGGTGATCCTCGTCTACATGATCATCGGCTTCATGCTCTACTTCGTGATGCGCGCCATGGGAGAGCTCCTCCTGTCCCGCACCGGGTACCGCAACTTCGCCGACTTCGCCGGTGACATCCTCGGCCCCTGGGCAGCGTTCTTCACCGGCTGGACCTATTGGTTCTGCTGGATCGTCACGGGCGTGGCCGACGTCATCGTCATCGCCTCTGTCTACATCAAGTTCTGGCTGCCGACCATCCCGCTGTGGATCCCGGCCCTCGCGGTCATCGTGCTGCTCATCCTGCTGAACCTGCCCTCCGTGAAGGGCTTCGGCGAGACCGAGTTCTGGTTCGCCATGATCAAGATCGTGGCCATCGTGGCGCTCATCGTGATCGGCCTCGTGTTGATCTTCACGGGCTTCACGCACACCTACGAGCACGGCACCGCCACCGCCTCCTTCATGAACCTCTTCAACCAGAACGGCGGCTTCTTCGGCGGCGAGTTCATGGGCTTTGTCATGGGCTTCCAGATCGCCGTGTTCGCGTTCGTCGGCATCGAGCTGGTCGGCACCGCCGCCGCCGAAACCAAGAACCCCGAGCACAACCTGCCCAAGGCCGTGAACGCCATCCCGGTCCGCATCCTGCTTTTCTACGTCGGCTCGCTCATCATCCTGATGTCCGTGGTCCCGTGGCAGAACTTCTCCAAGGACGAGTCGCCCTTCGTCATGCTCTTCTCGCTCGCGGGCCTCGGCGCCGCGGCACACCTCGTGAACCTCGTGGTGCTCACCTCGGCCACGTCGTCCGCGAACTCGGGCATCTACTCGACCTCGCGCATGGTCTACGGCCTGGCCACCGACGGCGACGCCCCGCGCATCTTCGCCAAGCTCTCCAGCAAGAAGGTCCCGCAGAACGCGCTGTTCCTCTCGGGCGTCTGCTTGCTCAGCGCGATCGTGCTGCTCGTCTTCGGCCTGGACAAGTCCCAGGGCTTCTCGATCGTCACCACGATCTCCAGCCTCTGCTTCATGTTCGTGTGGACGATCATCCTGATCAGCTACCTCGTCTACCGCAAGCGCCGCCCGCAGGAGCACGACGCCAGCAAGTTCAAGATGCCCGGCGGCCTGTTCATGCCGTACGTCGTCATGGCGTTCTTCGTCTTCCTGCTGTGGGCCTTCACCCGCGATCCCGACACCCTCGCGGGCCTCATCGCCACCCCGATCTGGTTCGTCCTGGTCGGCATCGGCTACCTGGCCCTGCGCAACAACCCGGCGCACGCCAAGCTGCGCGCCGAGCACAACGCCAAGGTCGCCGAGGAGACGAAGGCCGCCGCGGCCTACACCTCTGGCCGCTGAGCCCTCCGCCGCACGCGAGCGAGCCCGCCACCTCCGCAAGGGGTGGCGGGCTCGCTCGCTTTTCCACGCCTGTCCTGTGCCCGACGGCGGGTGGCCAGGCGGTGCCCGGGCCACCGCCCGCGCGGGTGCGCCCGACGGCGGGTGGTGACGACCCGCCGTCGGGCGTTGTTCAGGCGCGGGAGGCCTCCGCGACCGCGGAGGCGACCGCCGCTGCCACGCGCGGGTCGAGCGGGCTCGGCACGATGTAGTCGGCGGCCAGCGCCTCCCCCACGAGCTCGGCGATCGCGTGGGCGGCCGCGACCTTCATCTCCTGCGTGATGCGCAGCGCGCCGGCGTCCAGGGCCCCGCGGAAGATGCCCGGGAACGCCAGCACGTTGTTGATCTGGTTGGGGAAGTCGCTGCGGCCCGTCGCGACCACGGCGGCGTAGCGCGCGGCGACGTCGGGCATGACCTCGGGATCGGGGTTGGAGAGCGCCAGGACGATCGCGTCCTGGTTCATGCCCTCCAGGGCCTCCTCGGGCAGCTTGGCGGAGGAGACGCCAACGAAGGCGTCGGCGCCGCGCAACGCGTCCACCACGGAACCCGTGACGCCGCGGGCGTTGGAGCGTGCGGCGTAGGAGGCCTTGATCGGCGTGAGGTCGGTCCGCCCCGAGTGGATCGCGCCGCGCGAATCGACGATCACCACGTCGCCGGCGCCCACGGCGAGGAGCATGTCGGCGATCGCGATGCCCGCCGCGCCCGCGCCGGAGATGACCACGTTGAGGTCGGAGAGGCTGCGGCCAGTGACCTTGGCGGCGTTCAGGAGCGCGGCGAGCACCACCACGGCGGTGCCGTGCTGATCGTCGTGCATCACGGGGCAGTCGAGGGCCTCGATGAGCTTGGCCTCGAGCTCGAAGCAGCGCGGGGCCGAGACGTCCTCGAGGTTGACGGCGCCGAAGCTGGGGCGCAAGCGCACGAGCGTCTCGACGATCTCGTCCACATCGGTCGTGTTGAGCACGAGCGGGATGGAGTCGAGGCCGCCGAACTGCTTGAAGAGCGCCGACTTGCCCTCCATGACGGGCAGCGAGGCGGCGGCGCCGATGTCGCCGAGGCCCAGCACGGCGGTGCCGTCGGAGACCACCGCGACGAGCCGACCGGCCCACGTGTGGGTCGGGGCGAGCGAGGGGTTCGCGTGGATGGCTCGGGACACCTGGGCGACGCCCGGCGTGTAGGCGACGGAGAGATCGCGCTTGGTCTCGAGCGGCATGGTGGCGCCGACGCTGAGCTTGCCGCCCAGGTGCGCCTGCATGATCTCGTCCTCGGTGATGGGTGCAGGGGTGGACGTGGTCGTCATGGTGTGGTCCTAGAAAATGAGCGGCCAGCGCTGCGCGCGGCGACGTACTGGCCTCATGGTTGCCGGCGGCTCGGGCGCGCAACGGCAAGGGGCTTCCCGAGCTGGCCGCGCCGGGTGGGGCGCCTTGGGCCGTGTGCTGCGGGGAGGTCAGTACTTTCTTTAGACCTGGACCGGGAGCCTAGCAGGCACCGCGCGGGTGAGGTGCTGTGAGCGCGTCATGTGACCGCACGCGGGGCGCGGGGCTTGGCCCTGGGCGCGCGCATGCGATCAACTGGGAGACATGTCGCAACCGTTGACCGCCCTGGGCCACCACGCGCGCATCGACGCGCTCCCGCCGGCCGAGGCCGCCGCCCTGCGCGCGGCGCTCGAGGCGCTCGAGGCGCTCGGGGCCGGGCGCGGGCAGGGGCAGGGAACGCACGACGGCGCGACCCCGGGTTGGTCGCTCGTCTCGCCCGCCGGGGCGGGCGCTTCCGGCGCCACGGTACGGCTGCCCGCCGCGGCCGCGGAGGCCGTGCTCGAGCTGCTCTCCCGCCTGGCCAGCGGCGACGGTGTTGAACTCTCCTCGGCGCAGACCTGGCTCAACACCTCGCAGGCAGCGCGCCTGGCCGGCATCTCGGCGACCTACCTGCGCAACCTGACGGACGCCGGCGAGATCCCCGTCAGCTATCGCGGCTCGCATCGCCGCTTCCTCTCGGCAGACATCACGGCGTGGGTCGCTGCGCGCGAGGCGAGCCGCGCGGCGGACGCCTCTGCGGCGGCTGAGCCCGCCGACGCGCCCGCCCCGGAGGCGGGGCGGGGCACCCGGCCCGGCCGTGCGCCGTCGGGCACCGGCACCAGCGGCGAGAAGTGAGTGCGCGCCTACAGCGCGTCGTCGAACGCGTCGCGGCTGGCGAGGACCTCGCCAGCGTTGGCCTCGGCCCACTCCTTCACGGCGTCGAGCGGCCCAAGCAGCGAGCTGCCCAAGCCCGTCAGGGCGTACTCGACCCGCGGCGGCACCTCGGGGTAGACGGTGCGCGTGATGAGGCCGTCGCGCTCCAGCGTGCGCAGCGTCTGCGTCAGCACCTTGGGCGTCACAGCGCCGATGTCGGAGCGGATCTCGCCGAAGCGCCGCGTTCCCTCCTTGAGGGACTGGAAGACGAGCGGGGTCCACTTGTCGCCCAGGCGCTGCAGCACCACGCGCGAGGGGCATTCGGGGTTCATGACGTCGAAGCCGTCCATGCTTTCCATGCGGATACCTTAATACGTTGAGGTACTTGGTTTCCAGTGGATACTCTTAGACCAACGGCCGGATCCGGCCACCCACACCGCCGCCCAGCGCGGCGCCTCGCTCAACGAGACATCAAGGAGTCACCATGAAGATCGCCGTTTACGGAGCCACCGGTATGGTCGGCGGCCCCCTCGCCGCCGAGGCCATCGCCCGCGGCCACGAGGTCACCGCCATCACGCGCAAGGGCACCGAGGTCGCCGGCGCTACCGCCGTCGCCGCCGAGCTCTCCGACCTCGCCACCTACCGCGAGATCGCCGCGAAGAACGACGTCGTGGTGCTCTCCGTGCCCTCCCCGCGCGACGGCTCGGATCACGAGGACTTCCGCGAGCTGCACGACGAGATCGCCGAGACCGAGATCCCCGGCCGCCTGTTTGTGGTGGGCGGCGCCGGTGCGACGCAGACCCCGGACGGCACCATGCTCAAGGACACCGAGGGCTTCCCGGCCGAGTACAAGGCCGAGGCCGACACCTTCGCCGCCGTGCTGCTGTCCTACCAGTCCTCCTCGGGCCTTGACTGGACCATGCTGGCCCCGGCCCCGGTCATCGCCCCCGGCGAGCGCACCGGCTACGTGCTCGGCTCCAACCAGCCCGCCGGCGACTTCGTCACGGCCGACACCTTTGCCGTCGCCGCGCTCGATGAGATCGAGACCCCCAAGCACCGCGAGCAGCGTTTCACGGTCGCCGGCGCCTGATCCCGGCTCCCGGCTCCTCGCAGCCGGGTTGCCCGGCTCCTCCCCGCCGAAAAAGATCAACAAAACGACGGGAGATCGTCTATGCGACGATCTCCCGTCGTTTTCTTGATCTC
>JALAHE010000328.1 GCA_022712075.1 Galactobacter sp. | reverse complement strand
GGTCGGGGCTGCGGACGGACGGAGGCCGGGTGGCGCGGCCTCCCCACCCCCACACAGCGCGAGGGCGCGTGGCCAGGAAACCTGGCCACGCGCCGTCGGGCGTTGGGCTGAGACCTCAGCGGGCCCCGGCGAGCTCCGGCTCGGCGGCGGGCGCCGCGGCGGCCGCGGGGGCGCGCATGACCACCACGGAGCAGGCAATGGACACGGCCAGGATGACGATCGAGACGGTCAGCATGAGCGTGAAGCCGCCCGTGGCGTCGATGACGGCGCCGGCGAGGATCGGGCCTGCGGCCAGGCCGGTGCCGATCATGAGGTTCGTCGAGTTCATGACGTGCGCGCCGCCCACGCGGGAGACCGCGGCGAGCAGGAAGGGCAGCAGCCACGACCAGGCGATCTTGAAGAGGATCGCGGAGAGGGCGAAGCGGACCAGGCCCGGGGCGCCGAAGAGCAGGAACATCGAGGCCGCCATGGCCGCGTAGCCGCCCAGGACGTAGTACTTGGCGCGGGAGCCCTCGCCCACGAGCGTGCCGACGAGCGAGGCGGCGACGCCAAACAGCGTCGCGACGCCGATGGTGGTGGACGCGGTGCCGAGCGAGGTGCCGCCGCTCTCGGCGATCTTGGCCATGAAGGTCCACACTCCGCCGAGGGCAACGTAGAAGCCAAACACTGCAACGAGCGCGGCGACGAAGGGCAGCACGCGGCGGGTGCCGGCGGCGACGGCCGCGACCGGGTTGGCCTTGGCGGAGAGCTCGTGGCCCTGCAGGCACCACGCGAAGGGCAGGCACAGCAGGCCGAGGGCGGCGAGCGTGAAGTACACGGCGGCGACGGGCTTGCCGGCGTAGATCGCCGGGAAGAGGAAGAGGATCACGGCACCCATGCCCAGCTGCGCCACGATGAAGATGCCGTAGGAGCGCGAGGGCTTCGAGGTCTTCGCCGAGAGCGAGAGGATGATGACCGTGATGGAGCCGGCGGCCAGCGCGGTGAGGCCGCGCATCAGGAGCAGCAGGCCGTAGGTGGGCATGAGCGCCGAGAGCACGTTGCCGAGCACCACGAGCGAGCCGCACAGGATCGTCACGGTGCGGATGTTCGCGCGGCGCAGCCACAGGTACGCCGGGAGCGTGGCCAGGGAGAAGCAGCCGAGCTCCACGGAGGCCAGCAGGCCGGCCGAGGAGGCGTCGAGGCTGAACTGGACCATGAGCTGGCTCGTGACGATGGGTGCTACGAGCAGCACTGAGTACAGCACCGCGGAGAAGGCGGCGATGTAGAGGTTGAACTTCAGGTCCGTGCCGGACCTGGCGGTGGTCGTCATGGGAGATCCTCCAAAGTGTGGGGTGCTGGCGCGGGCGCTCCGGGGGATGGGCGGCCCGCGCTCCTTGGCGACATTCCCCCAGGCGGCGTGACCGGGGCCACAGCGTTCGGGGCTTTGGGCACGCACATGCAAGCGCGCCGCCGGGAGAGTCAACGGCCGCGGAAGGCGACACGCGGCACTCGCCAAGCACG
This sequence comes from Galactobacter sp., assembly GCA_022712075.1. Classification (GTDB taxonomy): domain Bacteria; phylum Actinomycetota; class Actinomycetes; order Actinomycetales; family Micrococcaceae; genus Galactobacter. The sequence goes on along the minus strand of JALAHE010000328.1, from coordinate 10,076 downwards.
CGGCGTCGTGCCCCTCGGCAAAAGTTTGCGTGCCTTGCGCCGGGACGCGGGGCGCTTCCCGGCGCAAGGCACGCAAACGTGGGAGCAGCGCCAAGCGGCGCCGGGCTTTCATGCCCGACGCCGCCCGCTCACCCTGAGTGCCTCGCCTCACGCGAGGCGGTAGGAACCACCCTCATGCAGCTCGCCGCCCACGAGGCGGGCCGCGACGTCGGAGAGCATGGCCACGCCGTCCACGGCGTCGGCGTCGCGCGTGTCCTCGGCCTCGTTGTGGGAGACGCCCTGGATGCTCGGGACGAAGAGCATGACGGTCGGGACGACGTCCTTCATGTTGGTGGAGTCGTGGCCGGCCACGGTCATGATCGGCGTGTGGCTGAGGCCGAGCGCGGCGGCGGACTCGCGGGCGAGCTCCACGCCGCCGGCGGGGTAGTCGACGAGGCCCCACGAGTGGGTCAGGCGGCGCTCGATGCTGACCTTGGCCTTGGCCTCGATCGCCTCGAACTTCGCGGCCAGCAGCTCGTTGGCGCGCGCCAGCACCTCCTCGGAACCGGAACGCAGGTCGAGGTTCATGTTGACCTGGCGGGCCAGCGTCACGGGCGAGTTCGGCAGCACCTCCATCTCGGAGACGGAGGAGTGAAGGGCCCCGGCGGGCAGCTCCTCGGTCAGTTCGCGGACGGCCACGACCAGCAGCGAGGCGCCGTAGAGCGCGTCGCGGCGGTCCTCCATGACGGTGGCGCCCGTGTGCGCCTGCGCGCCGTTGACGCTGATGCGGTACTTGCTCGCGGCCCATGTGGCGTGGACGAGGCCGATGGTCGTCTCCGCCTCCTCCAGCAGGCGACCCTGCTCGATGTGGATCTCCGCGTAGGAGGCCACCTCGAGGCCCGGGACCGGCTCGGGGCGCTCGCCCAGCGCCTCGGCAACGGTGATGCCGGCCGTGTCGGTGACGGCCAGCGCCTCCGCGAGCGCGAGCTTGCCCGTGGCAACGGAGGAGCCCATCATGCTGGGGGCAAAGCGGCTTCCCTCCTCGTTGAACCAGTCCACCACGGCGACGTTGAGGGCGGGCGTCACGCGACCCTCGGCGCTGGCGCGCACCACGGCGTGCGCGGCGTGGGCCGCCGCGAGCACGCCGTACGCGCCGTCGAAGCGCCCGGCCAGCGGCTGCGAGTCCAGGTGCGAACCCATCAGCACATACGGCGCGCCCGGGACCAGCTCGTAGAGGCCAAAGATGTTGCCGATCGCGTCCTCACGGACGGTGAAGCCGCGCTCGCCCAGCCAGCCTTTGAACCACGCGCGGGTCGCGTGGTCTGCCTGGCTCGCCGCCTGGCGCTCCACGCCGCCGCCGGCCGTGGCGCCGAAGGACGACATGGTCGCGAAGTCGGGAAGGAAGCCCGTGGGGTCGGTGGTCTCGGGGGTGGCGATCTGCTGGATGCTCACGTGTCTGCTCCGCTGGCGTGGTTTTGGGTATTCGGGAAGGGGTGATCGACGGCGCTCAGGCGAGCGTCGAGAGGGTGGCCTCGCCGCCCACAAAGGTGCCGAGGACGTCGATGGCGCCGATGGCCTCGTGGGCCACCTCGCGGGGGTCCTCAGCGAGGACAACAAAGTCGGCGAGGGCGCCCGCGCGCAGCACGCCCTTGCGGCCGGCCCAGCCGGTCGCGGCGGCGGAGCCGAGCGTGTAGGCGTCAAGCGCCTGCTCCACGCTGAGTCGCTCGGCCGGGGCGTATTCGGCGCCGCTGCGGGTCAGGCGCTGCACAAAGGCCTGGATGATGGGCAGCGGGGCGCCGGGCGCCACGGGGCGGTCGCTGCTTCCAGGCACGGCGAGGCCCGCCTTCAGGAGCGAGGCCGCAGGGTAGGAGTGGGCAGTACGCTCGGGGCCCAGCGCCGCGGCCATGCCGTCGCCGAAGAGCGGGATGAAGAAGGGCTGCGGCACGAGGTAGACGCCGAGGCGGGCCAGGCGCGCCACCTGCTCGGGGCGCACGTAGCCGCCGTGCTCGATGCGGTGCGGCAGCGCCGCCGGCCCGTGGGCGGCGAGCGACTCCTCGATGATGTCGAGCGCCAGGTCGATGCCGCGGTCGCCGATCGCGTGCAGGGCCAGCGCCCAGCCGGCGGCCGCCGCCTCGCGCGCCTTGGCCGCCATGGCCTCGGCGTCGCCCTGCAGGTAGCCGGAGTGGGAACACTCGCAGTAGTTCTCGCTCATGGCCGCGGTCTTTCCGAGCAGCGAGCCGTCCATGAACATCTTGGTGGGGCCGAGCTGGAGGAACTCGTCGCCCAGCCCGGAGCGCAGCCCGGCGTCCAGGGTCTGCACGCCCGGCTCGGTTGCGTGGCCGGCCACCGGATGCAGCACGTCGGCGGCGATCATGACCTGCGCGCGGGTCTTGAGCTGCCCCGCCTCGCGGGCGCGCTGGTAGGCGGAGAACTCGCGCGGGCCGTGGCCGATCCAGCCGCCACCCACCCCGGCGTCGGAGACCGAGGTCAGGCCCTCCTGGGCGTAGCGGGCCGTGGCACGGGCCAGGGCGGCCTGGAGCTCGGCGATGGGTTCCGGCATCAGGACGGCCTGGGCCACGCGCATGGCGTTCTCCTCCAGCAGGCCCGTGGCACGGCCCGCGGCGTCCACGCCGATCACGCCGCCGTCGATCCGCTCGGTGGGGAAGTCGGCGACCCCCACGGCGCAGAGGCCCACGCCGTTGAGCGTGTAGGCGTGGCCGGAGGCGTGCTTGATGAGCAGCGGCTTGCCCTCGGCGGCGGCGTCCAGGGCGTCGCGATCCAGCTCGCCGGCCAGCCCCAGCGGGTCGAAGTTGGAGGCGACGAGCCACTCGGCCGCGGCCTGCTCGCCGCGGCCCGCCTCCAGGGCGGCGTAGACGGACTCCGGCGTGGGCAGCCCGGCCAAGTCGATCTCCGCGAGCGTCTGCCCGAACCACACGCTGTGGGCGTGCACATCGTTGAAGCCGGCCATGAGGAACGCGCCCTTGGCGTCGATCTCCTCCGCCGCGCGCAGTCCAAGGAGCTGCTCGTCCAGGCCGACCACGCGCCCCTGCCACACGCCGATGCTGCTCGCCGAGGGGCGGGCCGGATCACCGGTGCGGATGCGGGCGTTGCGGACGATCAGGTCCAGCAGCATGGGTCCTCCTTCAGGCGGCGCGCCGGGCGGGGAACCCCGGTGCTCTTCCCCTTCATCACACGCCCGCGCCCTCGCCGCGGGCAATGGGAGGGCGCAACACAATGCCCGCCCAGGTTGTGCATCTGCATAGACTGGGCGGATGGCTTCAGGACAGGGCCCGGTGCGGGACGCGTGGGACAAGGGCAGGGCGCGGGCGGCCGCCGCGGCGGCGGCGTCCCCGGACGCCACGCACGGCACGACGGCGGGCGCTCGCGGGGGCGGGCGGGCGGGGGTCCGGCGCGGGGAGGCCGCCGTCTCCCCGGAGACCGACGATGCTGCCTGGCTCGCGCTGCTCGCCTCGCTGCACGAGAACATCCCGGCGCTCGTCGATGACTTCATGGACGAGGTGCAGGCCCGCTCGCTCTACGCCGGGCTGCCCGTTGACCACGACGACATCCGGCGCACGGCGCCGCAGTCCTTCGCGACGCTCCTGAGCTCAATCGCCGACCCGAGCGCGGACACCGCCACGATGGCGCAGCGGCTCGGCGCCCGCCGCGCCCAGCAAGGGGTTCCCCTCGACGCGCTCACCGAGGCCGTGCGCATCGACCTGCAGCTCGTCTGGCGCCAGCTGAATCTGTTGGCCAGCCCGGAGCAGGTGGGGCTCGTCGCCTCTCGTTTTGAGCACGTCATGCGGGTGCTCGACTCCTACGTGCTTGCCGTGCAGAAGGCGTTCCTGAGCGAGCAGGCGGCCCTGGCCCGCGACGCGCGGCTGGGCACCGAGCGCGAGCTCGCCCACCTCTTCAACGCGCCGCGGCTGAGCGAGGCGGAGCTGGAGCGCGTCGCCGCCGCCATGCGCGTGGAGCCGGGCGAGCCCTTCGAGCTCGCCGCCTTCGCCAACCAGCACGCGGCCGAGGCCCTGCGCATCGCGGAGGACGCCCTCGTTTCCGGGCGCGCCTTCTCCTACGCCTACCGGGACATCGAGTGCCTCTTCTGGCCGCGTGAGGCCGGCCCGGAGGCGGCGCGGGACGCGCGGGCGCTCGAGCTGCTCGGCGCCGTGCCAGGCGTGCTCATCCCGGCCTCCGGCGTCGCCGATCTGCCCCGCGCCGCAGCGACGGGGCGCACCGTCCTGGAGGCGGCGCCCACCACCGACCGGCTGCGCCAGGTGCCCGAGCTGTGGTCCCCGCTCGCCGCGCACGCGCTCGAGAGCGCGGCCCCAGGCACGGTGAGCGAGCTGCCCGCCGGGCTCGAGGACCTGGAGGACTACGAGCGCGAGCGCGTGCTCGCCACCGCCCGCGCCTACCTCGAGACGGGCTCGGTGAAGTCGGCGGCCGAGCTCGTCTTTTGCCACCGCAACACGGTGATCAACCGCCTTGCCGTGTTCAAGGCCCACACCGGGCTGGATCTGAACCTGCCCAGGCAGGCGGCCCTCGCCGTCGTGCTCTTGGACGCCCCAGGGCGCCCGCGCCCCTAGCCGCTCCCCCACCCCATTGTGCAAAGGCACACCGCTCATCCCGACCCCGGGGCACATTTCCATTGGATGGTGATCCGGGGCACAGAAGGATGGGCGTATCCCCACCGCACACCCCCCTGAGGAGAATTCCGTGACCTCGACGCACAGCGCGGCAGCGCCGCCCCAGACCACCGTGAAGGTGGCCGATAAGGACGTCCGCCGCATCGCCAACGCCGCCTTCGTCGGCACGGCCCTTGAGTGGTACGACTACTACCTCTTCGGCACCGCCTCCGCGCTGGTCTTCAGCCGCCTCTTCTTCTCCAGCCTGGACCCGACGGCGGGCGTGCTGGCCTCCCTCGCGACCTTCGGCGTTGGCTTCGCTGCCCGCCCCATCGGCGCCTTCATCTTCGGCGTGCTTGGCGATCGCATCGGCCGCCGCCCCACGCTCATCATGACCATCGTGTTGATCGGCGTCGCGACGGGCCTCATCGGCCTGCTGCCGACGTACGCCGCGGCCGGACTCTGGGCACCCGCACTGCTCGTGACCGTCCGCCTGCTCCAGGGCCTGGCCGTGGGCGGCGAATGGGGCGGCGCCACAACCATGGCGATCGAGCACGCTCCCGCGAAGAAGCGTGCCCGCTACGCCGCGCTGGTCCAGATCGGCTCCCCGGTCGGCACCCTGCTCTCCTCCGGCGCCTTTGCGCTCGTGCTCCTGCTGCCCTCCGCCACGTTCGACGCGTGGGGCTGGCGCATCCCGTTCCTGCTCGCGTTCCCGATGCTGCTCATCGCGCTGTTCATCCGCCTCAAGGTCGAGGAATCCCCGGTCTTCGAGGAGCTGCTCAAGTCCGATCAGCGCGAGAAGGTCCCGGCCCTCAAGGTCTTCACGAAGGCCGGCGGGCGCCTGCTCGTCGCCGTGGCGGCGGCCTTCCTGGGCGTCGGCGGCTTCTACGTCATGAACACCTTTGTTGTCAGCTACGTCGCCAACAACCTGGGGCTGGACAAGCAGATCGCCGTCAACGCGACCCTCGTGGCTGCCGTGGTGCAGATCGTCGTCATCATCCTCTTCGGCCGCGTGGCCGAGAAGATCGGCCCCGGCCGCGTGACCATGTGGGGCGGCATCGCGACCGCCATCGCCGCCTGGCCGCTGTTCTGGCTCATCGACACCCGCTCGCCCTTCGCGATCACGCTCGCCGTGGCCATGGGCATCGCCCTGCTGACCGTGACCTACGCCGTCACCGGCGCCCTGCTCACGGAGCTATTCCCGGCGCAGCTGCGCTACTCCGGCGTCTCGCTCGGCTATAACATCGCCGGCGCCCTCTCGGGCTTCCTGCCGCTCATCGCGGCGGGCGTCATCAGCGCCACGGGCGCCAAGTCGGCCACCCCGGCGGTCGTCATCCTCGTGATCATCTCCCTCATCACGGCCGTGGGCGGCTACGTCGGCGAGAAGCTGCGCGTCAAGGACGACACCGCCGTCGAGAGCGCCTGACGCTCCCCCACTCCAGCCGGTCTCCCCGCCGGTCTGCCGGCCGCGCTCCCCTTCGCCGGCCGGCTGCAGGGCCCCGGACACTTCACCCGACGTGTCCGGGGCCCTGCGGCGTTCGCGAGTGCCTTCTGTCGTTGCGCGGCACTCGCGAGTCTCTCGTGTCGGCGCAACGCGCGAATCGGCGACACGCGCCACTCGCGAAACGCGGCAGGCGACACAAGGCACTCGCCAACCACGCGGCGTCGGGCCCTGTCCGCGCACTTTGCGTGCCTTGCGCCGTCAAGCGCGGGCCCTTCACGGCGCAAGGCACGCAAACTATCACAGGGATTGCTGGGCGCGGCGGGTACGGCGCCAGGCGCTGCCCGACGGCGCGGGGCCGGGTCCCGGCCCGGGCGCCGGGCCTGTTTCGGCGTTCGCGAGTGCCTCCTGTCGTTGCGCGGCACTCGCGAGTCTCTTGTGCCGGCGAAACGCGTGAATCGGCGACACGCGACACTCGCGAAACGCGGCAGGCGACACAAGGCACTCGCCAACCACGCGACGTCGGGCCCCGTCCGCGCACTTTGCGTGCCTTGCGCCGTCAAGCGCGGGCCGTTGACGGCGCAAGGCACGCAAACTCCGGCTGCGGGCCGCACCAGGCACTCGCCAAGCACGCGGCGTCGGGCGCCGTCGGCCGTGGGCTGAAATTACTAGGACATCCAACCTTTTCCGCACGCCCCAAACGCGCTAGCGTGGTGTCAAAGCGTGAGCGGCGTCACCCCGCAGGCGAGCGCCACCAGACATCAACGCAGCACACCACAGCAGCACCGAGACCCAGGAGCCCACCGTGCGCCACATCCCCCACTGGATCAACGGCCAGCCCGTCAACGGCACGAGCGGCCGCACGGCCGACGTCTTCAACCCCAGCAAGGGCGAGGTGCAGGCCACGGTGGACCTGGCCAGCACGGCCGAGGTCGCTCACGCGGTGGAGGTCGCGAAGGCCGCCCAGCGAATCTGGGCCGCCATGAACCCGCAGCGCCGCGGCCGCATTCTCCTGAAGTTCGTGGACCTCGTCCGCGAGAACATGGACGACCTCGCCGCCCTGCTCTCGAGCGAGCACGGCAAGACCTTCGAGGACGCCAAGGGCGACATCAACCGCGGCATCGAGGTCGTCGAGTTTGCCGGCGGCGGCGCGGCCCACCTGCTCAAGGGCGAGTTCTCCACCGAGGTCGGCTCCGGCATCGACACCCACTCGCTGCGCCAGCCGCTCGGCGTGGTCGCCGGCATCACGCCCTTCAACTTTCCGGCCATGATCCCGCTGTGGAAGTCGGGCCCGGCCCTCGCCGCCGGCAACGCCTTCATCCTCAAGCCGAGCGAGCGCGACCCCGGCGTGCCCCTGCGCCTCGCCGAGCTCTATAAGGAGGCCGGCCTCCCGGACGGCGTCTTCCAGGTCATCAACGGTGACAAGGAGTCGGTGGACGCCCTCGTCAGCCACCCCGACGTCAAGGCCATCGGCTTCGTGGGCTCCACGCCCATCGCGCAGGCGATCTACACGGGCGCCGCGGCCGCCGGCAAGCGCGCGCAGTGCTTCGGCGGGGCCAAGAACCACCTCGTCGTCATGCCGGACGCGGACCTCGATCACGTGGCCGACGCCCTGCTCGGCGCCGCCTACGGCTCGGCCGGCGAGCGCTGCATGGCCATCTCCGTGGCGGTGCCGGTGGGCCAGGAGACCGCCGACGCCCTCGTCGCCAAGCTCGCCGAGAAGGCCGCCCGGCTCAACGTCGGCCCGAGCCTCCAGCCCGGCGCCGATTTCGGCCCCGGCGTCACCTCGGCCGCCAAGGAGCGCATCGCGGGCCTCATCCAGCAGGGCGTCGACGCCGGCGCGACGCTGGTCCTTGATGGCCGCGGCGTGCAGGTCCCCGGCCACGAGAACGGCTTCTTCGTTGGCGCCACGCTCTTCGACCACGTCACCACCGACATGCCGATCTACACCGAGGAGATCTTCGGCCCAGTGCTCTGCGTGGTTCGCGCCACCGACTTCGCCGACGCCCTCGGGATCGTGAACTCCAACCTCTACGGCAACGGCGTCTCGATCTTCACACGCGACGGCGCCGCCGGCCGCGAGTTCGCCACGCAGGTGGAGGTCGGCATGGTGGGCATCAACATCCCCATCCCCGTGCCGATCGCGTACTACACCTTTGGCGGCTGGAAGGCCTCGGGCTTCGGCGACCTCAACCAGCACGGCCCCGACGCCTTCCGCTTCTACACGCGCACCAAGACGGTCACGACCCGCTGGCCGGAGGGCGTCTCAGACGGCGCCTCCTTCGTCATGCCGCAGGGCTCCTGATGCACGACGACGCGCGCTCGCCCCTGGCCTCCCGCCTCGCCTCGGGTGCCGTCCCGGAACCGGGCGGCGGCTCGGTGCTCGGGGCCGGGGCCGCGGGCCAGCCGGGTCCCGACCACGCACCCTCCGGCGGCTCAGCACCGGAACCCGGCCACGCGGCGTCGGGCACCGAGGCGCCCGAACCGACCGTCCTCGCCGAGGTGCGCGGGCGCCTCGGCCTGATCACGCTCAACCGGCCGCGCGCCGTCAACGCGCTCACGCACGAGATGGTCAACCTCGTGTGGTCGCACCTCGTGCGCTGGGCCGACGATCCGGCCATCGCCACGGTGGCCATCCAGGGCGCCGGCGAGCGCGGGCTCTGCGCGGGCGGCGACGTCGTCGCCATCCACGCCGACATGACGCGCCCGAACCGCACTCCCGCCACGCCGTACGACACCATGGGCTTCTGGCGCGACGAGTACCGGCTCAACCTGCTCATCTCGCGCTACCCCAAGCCGTACGTGGCGCTCATGGACGGGCTGGTCCTGGGCGGGGGCATCGGCGTGAGCGCGCACGGCTCGCACCGGGTTGTCACGGAGCGCACGCGTTCCGGGCTGCCGGAGACGCAGATCGGTTTCAGCCCCGACGTGGGCGGCACCTACCTCCTGGGCCACGCCCCGGGGTCGGCCGGCGCGCACGCCGCGCTGACGGGCGCGCACCTGGACGCCGGGGACGCCCTGTACTTGGGGCTCGCCGACGCGTTCGTCCCGAGCGGCGCGCTGCCCGAACTGCTCGACCGGCTCGAGAGCGAGGACCCGGACGCGGTCATCGAGAGCCTCGCGGCCCCGGCACCGCCGTCGGCCCTGCGGGACGGCGTGGCCTGGATCGAGGAGGCCTACGCCGGGCGCACCGCGCTGGACGTGGTGCGGGCCCTCGAGGCCTCGGATGCCGAGGAGGCCCGGGCCGCCGCCGCGGTGATCCGCAGCAAGAGCCCCACGGCCGTGGCCGTGGCGCTGGCCGCCGTGCGGGCGGGGGCCAGCACCGACCTGGCCGGCGCGCTCAAGAATGAGTGGCGCGTGGGCTACCGCTTCCTGGGCGGGCACGACTTCGCCGAGGGCATTCGCGCGCAGGTCATCGACAAGGACCGCGCGCCGAAGTGGGAGCCGGCGCGCCTCGAGGATCTCTCCCCCGGCACGGCCGAGGCCTACCTGGCCCCGCTGCCGCACCTGCCGCTCGACCTCTCGCCGGTGGACGCCGTGATCCCGCCCGCCGGAGAGCGCCGCAGCCCCCCCACCGTTTCACCCATCACCCAGGGAGAGCACATGGCACTCGAACTCAAAGACACCACCGTCGCGTTCATCGGCCTCGGCCACATGGGTGGCCCCATGGCGGCCAACCTCGTCAAGGCCGGCGTCAGCGTGCTCGGCTTCGACGTGGTCCCGGCCGCCCTCGAGGCCGCGGCCGCCGCCGGCGTCACCGTGGTGCCCACCGCCGCGCAGGCCGCCGCCGAGGCGGACATCGTCCTGACGATGCTCCCCTCCGGCACGCACGTCATCGCCGCCTACGAGGATTCCCTGGACGGCACCCCAGGCCTGCTTCGCGCCGCCAAGAAGGACTCGATCCTCCTGGACTGCTCCACGATCTCCGTGGACGAGGCCCGCGCCCCCGCCCCGCGGGGGCCCCCCGCCCGGGGCCCGGGGCGGGGGCCCCCGGGGGGCCGCGGCGGGGGCCAGGGCGGGGGGGGGCGGGGGCG
>JALAHE010000327.1 GCA_022712075.1 Galactobacter sp. | reverse complement strand
ACGGCGCCGAAGGGATCGGACTGGTTCAGCTGCAGCAACGCCACCTGGAAGGTGCGGCGCGAAAGCAGGGCGGAGACCGTGTATTCGCCGAGCACAATCGCGATGGTCAGGAGCGAGGCGTTGAGCAGGCCCCGGCGCACATTGGGGGCGATGACCCTCACGAGCACCGTGAGCCAGTTCGCGCCGAGCGAGCGGGCGGCCTCGGAGAGCGTGCGCGCGTCCACGCCGGCCAGGTCGGTGACGATGGCGCGGTACGCGAAGGGCAGCACGAGGATGCCGTAGGCCAGGAAGAGCGTCCACGTCTCAGTGGAGAAGTTCTGCCCGATCCAGCGGTAGATGGGCGCAAAGCCCACCACCATGACGATGGCCGGGATGGCGATCGGCAGGATCGTCAGCAGATCCAGGACGCGCTGCAGGCGGGGGAAGCGCAGGTGCACCAGGACGATCGTGGGGAAGAGGACCACGAGCACGAGGGCCAGGACCAGCAGGGCCAGGACGAGGGAGTTCGTCAGGCCGCGGAACATCGCGCGGTACTTGCGCTCGTTCTCGGTGTCGAACAGCCCCGTCCAGTGCTCCAGGCCGTAGCCGCCGCCCGTCTGGCGCAGGGAGAACTCGAGCATGGCCACGAGCGGCACCACGAGGAGCACGGCGACCACGGTCAGGATGAGTCGGCGCAGCCAGGGGCGCGGCGCGGTCTGCACCGAAAGACGGGCGCTCATCGCTGCCACCTCGCTGCCCGCTTCATGAGGACGGAGTAGATGACCATCACCACGGTCATGACGACCACCATGCCGAGGGCCAGGACGCCGGCGGTGTTGGCGCTCGTCGCACCGGTCTCGCCGACCAGTGCCGCACGGATCTGCAGCGGCACGATCTGGGCGCCCTGCGAGATCAGCGCGGCGGCCGTGGCGTAGGAGCTGAAGGCGTTGGCAAAGAGCAGCAGCAACGCCCCGAGGAAGGAGGGGGCCAAGACGGGGAAGCCGACCTTGGTCCAGTAGCTGGTGCGGGTGCCGCCCAGCGTCGCCGAGGCCTCGGCCCACTGCGGCTTGAGGCCCTCCATGGCGGGGAGGAAGGTGATGATCATGAGCGGGATCTGGAAGTAGAGGTACGGCAGGATCAGGCCGGGCACGGTGTAGAGCCAGTTCCCGCCGGAGTAGAGGTCGATCCCGAGCTTGTCCTTGAGGAAGACCGTGATGAACGCGTTCATGCCGATGGTCACGATGAAGGCGAAGGCGAGCATGACGCCGCCGAACTGCGCCAGCACAGAGGCCGCCGAGTCCATGCAGCGCCGCACCCAGCCGTCCGGCTTGACGCCCGTGAGCGCCCAGCAGGCCAGGGCGCCGATGACGGCACCCGCCACGGCAGTGACCAGGCTCAGCCAGGTCGAGGCCCAAAAGGCGTCCCAGATCACCGCGTCCTTGAAGGCGGCGAAGTTGGCGAGCGTGAAGCGCCCCTTGCTGTCTTGGAAGCCGCTCAGGATCGCGAGCAGCGTGGGAACCAGCAGGAACAACAGCACGTACGCGGCGAAGGGCACCAGGCCCAGCGCCGCTGTCAGACGTTTCATCTCGGTCACCTTCGAGGGGAAGTTCGGGGGAAGCAGGTCTCCAACGCCGCTTGGCCCGCCCCGCACGGACGGGACGAGCCAAGCGCGTTCTCCGGCCGCGAGAGGCGGCCGATCGGGCGGGCGGGCCCCGAGGGGCCCACCCGCGCCCGGCTCACTTGGTCAGAGCGGACCAACGCTCCTTGAGGAGGGTGTTGGCCTTGTCCGTCTGCTCCGAGGTCGGGGAGACCCAGTCGGCCGAGGTGGTGCCGAAGGTGACGGCGTTGAGCTCGGCCTCGGTCACGGCGCCGGACTTCTTCAGGGCGTCGGCGCGCACCGGCACGGCGTTGCCCTGCAGGAAGAGCTTCTGGCCCTCATCGGAGAAGAGGTACTCCTGCCACAGACGGGCGGCCGCCGGGTGCGGGGCCTCCTTGTTGATGGCCTGGTTGTAGAAGGAGACGTACGCCTTGCCCGGCAGCACCGTAGTCTTGAAGGACGGCTTGTCCTTGGCGGCGGCGACGTTGTTATAGGACCAGTCGAAGACGACGGGGGTCTCGCCCGAGGCGATGGTGCCCGGGGTCGGGTCCACCGTCAGGAAGTTCCCGGCGTCCTTGAGCTTCTGCATGAAGTCGACGCCGGGGCCGAAGTCGTCGACGCTGCCGCCGTTGGCCACGGAGATGTTGCCCACCGCGGCGAAGGCGGCGCCGGCCTGGGTCGGATCGCCGTTGATGGCCACCTTGCCCTTGTAATCGGCGCCCAGCAGATCGTTGAGGGCCTTGGGCTCCGGGACCTTGTCGGAGTCGTAGCCGATGGACATGATGCCCGTGTAGTCGTTGACCCAGAGGCCAGTCGACTCCTTGTTGCCGTCCGGGATGTCGGCCCAGGTGCTCACCTTGTACGGGGCGAACATGTCGGTGTTGGCGAGGGCCACGGCGGCGCCGAGGTCGAAGACGTCGGGCGCGGTGTCGGTGCCGGCCTGGTCCTTGGCCGCCTTGATCTCATCGGCCGAGGAGGCGTCGGGGATGTCCGAGTTCACGGTGATCCCGTACTTGTCCTCGAAGCCCTTCTTGATGGCGCCGTAGTTGGCCCAGTCGTCCGGCAGAGCCACGACGTTGAGTTCCTTCTCGGCCTTGGCGGCCTCGATGAGCTTGTCGAGCGAGCCAAACGCCTCGGCGGAGGTGGCGGTCTTGGCGTCGACTGCGGAGCCGCCGGAGGAGGAGCTGTCCCCCGAGCCGGACCCACCGCCGCAAGCGGTCAGCGTTCCGGCCAGAGCAACAACGGCGGCGGTGGCGAGCAGGTGATGACGTTTCACGGTGGGTGCGATCCTTCCGAGGTTTTCGAGGACGGCCCGGGAGGGCTGACACGCGGGTGCTGCGGCGGTGCCGCCGCACCGAGTGCGTCCAGGAAGAGGTCTAGTGCCGCCAAACTACGTTCCGACCCCGGATAAGTGAATGGAAGATGAACGACTTTCTGCGGGGTGCCGACCCGCCATTCCTGCCGCCCCTCGCGCCCCGGGTCCGTT
>JALAHE010000326.1 GCA_022712075.1 Galactobacter sp. | reverse complement strand
CGGGCTCCTGCTTGCCACGGGCGCGGCGGGGGTGCCGGCGGCGCGGGTGGGGCGGGCTCCGCTGACCGGGAGGGCGAGCGCGGCTGCGGCGGACAGGGCGATCAGGGTGGTCTTGAGGTTCTTGCGCATGGGTTTCTCCCGTGTTCTCGCGCGGCCGGGCGCGCCCGGCCAGCGGGCGCGCGAAGGCGGCCCGCAAAGGTCAGTGGGTGTGCGAGAGCGTCGCCGAAGGACCGGCCGGGGCCGGTCAGGCGAACGCTGGGAGCGCGGGCGGGCCGCGGTGCCGCAGCGCGGCGAGGGGCAGCCCCAACAGGTGGGGGCGCGGGAGGCGCACCGAGGGCACGACGGCGGCCGGTCGCCCGGGTGCCACGGGCACGCTGGGCAGGGCGGCGCCGGCCGTGAGGCGCACGGTGCACCAGCGCCAGGCGCTGGCGAGGCCGCGCTCGGCGTGGCGGATGAGCAGCACGGACGCCAGTGCGGAGAGCAGGTGCGCCAGGACCATGCCGTGGCCCGCCTGCGCCGCTTGACCGAAGAGCTCTGCGGGCAGGGAGCCCGTGGCGAGGGCGCCCGAGCCGGGGTCGGAGGTGCCGAGCGAGCCGAAGCTGCGGGCGGCGAGCGCCGCGGCCTCGGCGAGGTGGGCGGCGTGTTCGCCGCCGGCCGTCGTTGCCTGCGCCTGCGCTGGTGCGTGCAGGCCGGCGTGGGCGCCGCCGAAGGCCAGGTGGTAGATCAGCTGGCTCGGGAGCAGGAGGCCCGCGAGGCGCAGCAGCGAGGGCGTGGTCCGCGTGACCGGCAGCGCCACGACGGCGCCGAGGGCCCAGGCCATGCCCACGAGGAGCGGCTGCGGCGCGTGGCCGCCGGCCATGAGGTGCGAGAACACCGCGATCGAGACCGCGACGCCCGAGGCGCCCCACGCACGGAAGAGGGGACGCAGGCGGTTCTGCATGCTTCCTCCTTCGGTGCTTGGCTCTTCGCGGCGATGCTCGGGCAGGCCACCGCCGATTCTACCGGCAGTAGAAGACGGGCGCGGCCCCCGGCCCGGCGGCGGCGGCGCGCTCCCCCAACCCGGCGCTTCGAGGCCCGCGGCGGGCGGCGGTCACGCGAACGGCCGGATCGCTTCGAAACTGCGCGAAGGTTGCAGCAGTTCTGAAGCGATCCGGCCGTTTGAAGGCGGCGATCGGTAGCGTGCCCCCATGGGAATCACCGTCGAGGAGCTGCTTGCGGGTCCGCGTGGCCGGCTGCTCTGCCTCCAACTCGCCCTTGCGTGGGAGGAGGCGGACGCCCGCGCCGAGGAGGAACGACGGCGCTTCGCCACGCCGGGTACCCCATCGCTGCTGCCCTCGACCCTAAACGGTGACTCATCTGCCGGCTGCGGACGCGTTCGCGACGGGCAGCTGCCGCTCGCTCAGGCCGCGTGGGACGCAGACCTCGCCCTGGACCCGGACCCCCGCGGAGCGGCGTACGAGACAGCGCCGTTGGAAGGAGCTCCCGGCACGAATCCCAGCGGTTCGGACGATTCCCCTGGTCATCGCGCACCGACGCGCGAGCTGGCTGGGAGCTCGGCCGAACAGCGAGCAGACGCCGCCGCACGCGCCTGCGCCCGCGTCCTCCCCCGGACGCCCGACCCCGGGACACTCTTGTGGGCGCTGTCCGACACCGCCGGGGCGGCACGCGGCTGGCAGGCTCCCACCGGTATCGACGTGCTTCTCGCCCAGCCTGCCTTGGTCTCCGCGCTGCGCCCCGTGGCCCAGGCGGTGACGAACAGCCCTGCCGTGGACTGGTGGTCGCGGGACATGGATCCGCAGGATCAGTGGATCGAGCTACAAGAAAGCGACGGTTCCGCCTGGAGCTGGCGGCTTCGAGGAAACATCCGCACGGTGTGGGACGAGTGGGCTCAGCACCGCGCCGAGGAGGAGGCCGAGGGCTTTTCAAGCACCTGGTGGACCTCACCCATCACCTTCGGCCAGGACTCCCCGCCCATCACCCACGGCACCTTGCCCAGCGCCGCGTGCGATGCATCAGGAGCCCCGGCAGAGCGGCCCCACGGCGATGCGGAACTGGCGGCGGCTGGCACCCCCACGGGCTTCCTCATCCAGGAGGACAGCGGGCCGGTGGGGCCACTGATGCAGGCGGGAAGGCTGCTGCCCCAGGCCGCTCCCCGGGTCCTGGAGATCGACTCGGAGGCGGCGTGGGTGTCCGCGTGCACCGCGTTCCCGCTGGACGTGAGCCGTTCGTACGGGCCGCAGGCGAGGCTCGCGCTCTACCTCGTGGACGAGCCCCGGGCCACCACCTGGGTGATCCCGGACTGGGGGAAGGCTGCGCGAGAGTACGACGCGGTCCATCTGACGGTTGGTGCCTATCTCGCCTGCGCCACCCGGCCCATCGAAGTACCCGGTCACGGCTTTTCGGCGATCACCGGCTGGGATCCCGACGAGACGTACTGGCTCGGCTTTCCGCCCGAGCAGGAGCCGCCGAGCGAG
This sequence comes from Galactobacter sp., assembly GCA_022712075.1. Classification (GTDB taxonomy): domain Bacteria; phylum Actinomycetota; class Actinomycetes; order Actinomycetales; family Micrococcaceae; genus Galactobacter. The sequence continues at coordinate 6,693 of JALAHE010000326.1, read as the reverse complement.
GCCAACGGTCGCCTGCGCACCTGGAGCGAGGCCGGCGGCGACGAGTGGCGCGACATCACGAGAGGTCCGACCGGCGCTTCGCGCTGAGACCCGCTCGATCTCGCCGCGCGCTTTGAGGCGCGTTTTGCGCTTTGAGGCGTGGATTCCCCACCTCAAAGCGCAGAACCGGCCTCAAAGCCGCGGGGCCCGCGGCGGGCGGCGGTCACGCAAACGGCCGGATCGCTTCAAGACTGCGCGAAGACTGCAGCAGTTCTGAAGCGATCCGGCCGTTTCGAGGGCTGGACAGCGGGGCGCCGGCGAGGGCGCACGCGCCTAGTGCGCGTGCGCTCCCTCACGGTGCCCGTGGCCGCGGGAGCCGCGCCCGCCCGCCCGGGGCGAGGCGCCGTCGTCGTGTTGGTGATCTTCCGCGCCCTCAGTCGCGACGTCCTCCAGCGGCAGGCCGGCGGCCTGGCGCTCGGAGAGCTGGGCAAACGCCCCGCCCGCCGCGCGCAGCTGAACCGCCGTGCCGCGCTCCAAGACGCGCCCGTTTTCAAGCACCGCGATCTGCTCCGCGTCCTCCACGGTGGAGAGGCGGTGGGCGATCGTCAGCGTGGTGCGGGTGGAGGCGAGGTGATCCAGGGCTGCCTGGACCTCGGCCTCCGTGGTGTTATCCAGCGCGGAGGTGGCCTCGTCGAGAACCAGCACGCGGGGATTGCGCAGGAGCGTCCTGGCGATCGCCAGGCGCTGCTGCTCGCCGCCGGAGAAGCGGTGGCCGCGGGCGCCGACCAGGGTGTCGAGCCCCTCGGGCAGGCGGCGGACCAGCTCCGCGATGCGTGCGGCCTCGAGGGCCGCCCACAGCGTCTCGTCGCTGGCCTCGGGGGCCGCCATGCGCAGGTTGTCTCGCACCGAGGCGTGGACCAGGTAGGTCTCCTGGCTCACCACGCCCACCAGGGAGGCGAGGTCGGCGAAGCTCATGTCTCGCACGTCGACGCCGTCGATCGTGACGCGGCCGGAGGTGACGTCGTTGAGGCGCGGCACCAGCGAGGCCAGCGTGGACTTGCCGGAGCCGGTGTGGCCCACGAGGGCCGTGGTGGTGCCGGCGGCGATCGTGAGATCAATGTCCTTCAGCACAGGCGAGCCCTCGCCGTAGGCGAAGCTCACGCCCTCGAAGCGCACCTCGCCGCGCGTGATGGCGGGGTCCATGCGGACCGGGTTTGCCGGCTCCTTGATGTCCGGGACCAGGTCAAGCCACTCGAAGATGCGGGAGAAGAACGCCATGGCGGTCACCCACTGCACGCCCACCGACATGAGGCCCATGACGGGGCGGAACAGGTTGGCTTGGAGGGCCGTAAAGGCCACCACGGTGCCGATGGAGAGGCCGTCGCCGCCCAGCGGGAAGCCGGCCGCCAGGTAGATGACGGCCGGGATGGCCGCGAAGATGATCTGCATGGTCGCCATGCGCCAGCGGCCGGCGAGCTGCGACTGCATCTCGAGCTCCACGAGCTCCTGGCTCGCGTCGCTGAAGCGCGCGGCGTCGCGGTCCTGCGTGCCGAGCGTCTTGGCCAGGCGGATGCCGGAGACCGAGAGCCCCTCGTCGACGTAGGTCTGCAGCTGCGCCATCTGCGCCTGCTGCTTGGCCGTGATGTCGCGGCGCAGCACCGCAACGCGGCGGGCCACCCACACGGCCAGCGGGATGACGAGCAGGGAGATCAGGGCCAGCCAGGGCGAGAGCACGAGCATGGCGATGATGGTGCCGATGGCCGTGGTGACGTTGGAGGCCACCGAGGTGGCGGTGTTCGTCACGAGGTTCTGCATGCCGTTGATGTCGTTGGTCATGCGGGACTGCACCTCGCCGCCGTGCGTCTTCGTGAAGAAGCCGAGCGACTGGCGCTGCAGGTGCCCGAAGAGCCGGGTGCGCAGATCGTGCATGACGCTCTGGCCCACGCGCGTGGAGATCCAGGTCTGCCACACGCCGATCACGGCGGTGACGGCGGCGACCGCGATCATCGCGATCACGAGCCACGTCAGCAGGGGCACGTTCCCGTGCGGCAGGGCGTCGTCAATGACGCCGCGCACCAGGAAGGGCTGGAACAGGGAGACGATGGAGCTGCCCGTGATGAGCAGCACCACGAGCAGCAGGGGGCCCTTGTAGGGCGTGAAGAGCGCGCCGATGCGGCGCAGGCTCACGGGATGAAGTTTGAGTTGGTTGCGATCAGCCTTGCTGACCTTGGCGGGACCGTGCCCGCCGCGGCCCCCACCGGGGCCAGGACCATGGAGTGCAGGACCGTGTGTCATGCGTGGCCCTCCTCTTCTCTTGGGGTGGCGTCGCGTTCAGCGCCCGCCTCATTAATGAGGTTACCTCACCAATACGTTCATGTAAAGAGGTAACCTCCACACCTTGGGGTTTGTTCCCGCTGCGCCTAGGATCGAGGCCATGACGCCCGTTCCCCCCGAACTCTCGGACCTGGTCCACTCCGTCTCGCACGGGCTGCGCCGGAGCTGGATGGAGGACCTGGCCCCCTTCGGCATCTCCCCGCACCAGTGGCGCGCGCTGCACACGGTGGCGGCCCACGCCGAACACGGCGAGGACCTCCCCCGCCAGCGCGACGTCGCCAACGCCCTGCGCATCGCCCCGCGCTCCGCCGCGGAGGTCATCGCCCAGCTCGAGGCCGCCGGCTGGATCACTCGCCGCCAGGACCCCACCGACAAGCGCGCCGTGCTCCTCGAGGCGACCGAGGCGGGCAAGGACCTCGACCGCCGCGTCCACGCGATGCGCTCCGAGCGCAGCGCCGGCTACTTCGAGGTCCTCTCCGACGCCGACCGCGACGAGCTCACCCGCATCCTCGGCGTGCTGCTCGAGGCACACCCGCGCCCCGAGGGCGCGCGCCGCGGCGGGGGCGGCGGGCTACACCGCCGCCGCTGAGCGCGCCCCGATCGGCCACGCAAAAACCGAGCCCTCCAGGACTTTCCGCGCACTCGAGTGCGCGTTTCGTTCAGGAGGGCTCGGTTTTTTGGACGGCGGTGCACGACGGCGCGTGGCCGGGTTGGGTGGGCGGCGCCGGTTCGGCGGGCGGACACGCACACCGGGCCAGGCGGGCGCGGGACGGTCGGGCGCGTGCCGGCCACGCTCGGCCGGGGCCGCGCACCGCGCCGCTGCCCCCTAGTCCCGCAGGCACTTCCCCGGGTTCCGAGCCCCCTGCTGCGAACCAGGCTCGGCCAGGTAGCCGGCCGGGGCGATACACGTGAAGCCCTGCGCGGGCGCGACGGTGCTTCCCCCGAACGAGTCGAACGCGGTGATCTCCACGACCTTGAGCCGCGCGCCGTCGATCTGCGCGAGCGTGACGATCGGGTCCCCCTCCGTGGTGGTGGCCCACCAACCGGCGTGGGCGGGCTCCCCGGCCTCGACGGCCGCCGCGAGGCAGGCCCGCTGGGCGGACTCCAACGCCAGGGTGTCGGTGAGCGCCACCGATCCGCAGTCCTTGCCCTGCGGTGCTGCCGCCCACGCAGGCGTCACCGTCAGCGCCCGGGCCGCACCCACCGGATCGTCGCCGGTGTAGCGCCGCACGGGTCCGGCCGTCGCGCCGCCCTGCGGGGCGCCGGTGTCCGCGCACGCGGAGCTGGACGGGCACTCCTGGTACACGCCAGGAAACGTGCGCACGGAGCAGCCACCCAGCGCACTAGTGCCGAGCAGCGCCAACGCGGCCACCGCCGCGGCGCGTCGAGGCACCGAAGCAACCACCCGCCGTCGTGCCTTCATGCCTGTCCCCCTCCTCAGAGTGGATCACCGATCCGCCCAGGGTAGGCGCGCGCCGAGGACAGCGGGAAGCACGGGACGATGACAAAAACCGAGCCCTCCTGGACTTTCCGCGCACTCGAGTGCGCGTTTCGTTCAGGAGGGCTCGGTTTTCGGCTCACAGGAGGCCGGAAAGCTCAGAGGATCAGCGCACGGAAGCGGTGATCCCGGCGTCCTTGGCTGCCTTCTTCGCCGGATCCAGCTCCAGGAAGAACGCGGCAAGCGCCGCGATGACCAGCAGGACCACGGAGAGCCAGAGGCCGGCGAAGGTGTTGCCGGTGGCCTGCTCGGTGAAGCCCATGACGGTCGGGCCAACAAAGCCGCCCGTGATGCCCACGGTGTTCATGAGCGCCAGGCCGGAGGCAAGCGTCACGCCGGAGAGGCGCGTGGAGGGCACCGAGAACATGATCGGCTGCACCACGAACCAGAACAGTCCGGCCAGCGAGAGGCCAACGATCGCGAGCACCGGACCGGCGAGCACGCCGATCGTGGTGCCGACGGTCATGGCCAGCACGCCAACCACCACGGCCAGCTTGGTGCTGCGGGCGTTGCGCGTCACGCGGGGCGTGATGAGCGCGGCGCCAATGCCGCCGAAGAGCCACGGGATGGCGGCGAAGGAACCGACCAGCCACGGCGGGAGCGAGCCGTTGGACTTCGCGATCACCGAGGGCAGGAAGTACGTCACGGAGTACAGCGAGATCTGGTGCGCGAAGTTGATGTAGATCGCGAACATGACCGTGCGGTCCTTGAAGATGCCAAGGAAGGAACGGGTGCCGGAGGCCTCGACGGTCTCGGCCGCCTCGCGCTCCAGGCGGGAGACGATCTCGTCGGCCTCGGCCTTGCTCAGCCACTTCGCGTTGTGCGGGCGGTTGGGGAGCTTGAAGAACACCACGAAGGAGAGCAGCACGGCCGGGATGGCCTCGATGATGAACATCCACTGCCAGCCGTGCAGGCCGCCCAGGCCGTCCATCTGCAGCAGCAGGCCGCCCACTGGACCGCCGATCACCGAGGCGATGCACGCGCCGATGAGGAAGTAGCCGTTGGCGCGGGCGCGCATGTCGCGGCCGAACCAGTAGGTCAGATACAGCATGACGCCGGGGAACAGGCCGGCCTCGGCGGCACCCAGCAGGATGCGCATGACGTAGAACGAGGCCTCGTTCCACACGATCGCCATGAGGCCGGAGATGACGCCCCACGTGATCATGATGCGGCCGATCCAGGCGCGCGCGCCGATCCTGTGCATCATCATGTTGGACGGGATCTCCAAGGCCGCGTAAGCCAGGAAGAAGAGCCCGGCGCCGAGGCCGTAGGCGGCCGCGGAAATGCCCAGGTCGATCTCCATGCGGTCCTTGGCCATACCGATATTGGTGCGGTCGAGGAAGGAGATGACGTAGATGAGCATCAGCAACGGCATCAGCCGCCACATGATGCGCCGGTTGATACCGGCCACATCGCTGCGGGCCTGCTGGCCGCGCACAGAGGTGGTGCTCATGGGTGCCTTTCGGGGAGGGGGCCGCGAGTGAGGGGCCCGTGTTCATGGTCCCAGCCGGCGCGCCGCGATCGAAAAGCGTCGATCGCGAGGTGGGGGTGCTGCTCGCGCCGCAGGGGCCGGGCCGGGGAGGAACCCCGGCCCGGCTTGCCGCCTCTAGATCAGGAGCGAGAGGGGCTGCTGGATCGCCTCGGTGAAGGCGTTCATCCAGCGCGCCGCCACCGCGCCGTCGATGACGCGGTGATCGGCGGAGAGCGTGACCGTCATGACGGTGGCCACGCCCAGGGAGCCGTCGGCCTCGACCACGGGGCGCGGGCTGGCCGCCCCCACCGCGAGGATCCCGGACTGCGGCGGGTTGAGGATCGCCGTGAATTCACGGGTCCCGAACATGCCGAGATTGGAGACGGAGAACGTGCCGCCCGAGATCTCCTCGGGCCGCAGGCGGTTCTCCTTGGAGCGCGCCACGAAGTCGGCCACGCGGGCCGAGACGTCGCTGACGCTCGCCGCATCCGCGCCCGTCACCACGGGGGTCACGAGCCCGTCCTCCGTGGCGATGGCCACGGAGATGTCGGCGTGCGCGAAGCGCAGGATCCGGCCGTTGTCCCAGCGCACATTCGACTCGGGGACGGCCAGCAGCGCCGCGGCCACGGCCTTGACGATGAGGTCGTTGACCGTGATCTTGCGCGGGGCGGCCTGGTTGATCCGCTGGCGCAGCGCCAGCAGCTCGTCCATGCGCACGTCAGCCGAGAGGTAGAAGTGCGGCACGGTGGTCTTGGATTCAGTGAGGCGGCGGGCGATGGCCGCGCGCATGCGCGTCACCGGCACCTCCTCGGCGCCCTCCGGCACGGGCGCGCCCGGCCCGGAGGCCTGGGTGCCCGACGTCGCGGGGCGGCTTCCGGCGGGGGCCTGGTTTGCTCCCGTGCCCGACGCCGAGGGGCCGGCCTGGGCGCCGGCACCCGCCTGGGCGGCGGGTGCGGTGGCGGCGGCCGCAGCGGCGGCCTCGACATCGGAGCGCAGCACGCGGCCGGAGGGGCCGGAGCCGGGGATCTGCTCGAGGCTCAGGCCGGCGTCCTTGGCGAGGCGGCGGGCCAACGGGGAGGCGAAGGCGCTGGGCGCCCGGGGCCCGTCCGCGGCGGCGGGCTCCGGCTGGGAGCCGGGCACGGCGCCGAAGGACGCCGGGGCAGCCGTGGTGCCGCCCGGCTGGGGGCCGGGCACGGCGGCGTCGGGCGTCGGCTCGGCGGCGATCCCGCCGAGCAGGGCGGCGATCTCCGCCTCCCCCTCGCCGGCGGAGGTGAGCACGGCGATGGGCGCGCCGACCTCGACCTCGGCGCCGGCGGCGACGAGGAGGCGGGCCAGGGTGCCGGCCTCGGGGGCCTCGAACTCGACGGTCGCCTTCTCCGTCTCGATGTCGGCGAGGGCCTCGCCGACGGCG